>CANGSR010000436.1 GCA_947456055.1 Chitinophagaceae bacterium | reverse complement strand
GGATCACTCTTGTCTACCTAAATTAGCCTGTCTGTGAAAGGCATTCAATGAACAAAAATCCCGGTCTTACTAAAACCGGGATGTATTAACCTTTTAAATAGGCTTTATCACGAAATCGTGATAAACCTTATTTCTTCACAACTTTTATTTTCTTTAGTGCCTCCTGGTATATCTTCTTGATACTGTTCTTTTCCTCACGTGTAATAATTGCTTCAGCTGCAGGCTCCAAATGCAAATTAATTTCGGTTTTCAACTTGATAATTTGGCCAAGTGCAAATGCGGCACTCCATCTTACCACGGTTCCAGCATCTTCTGTATTGATGAGTAGCCTCCCAACTGCGTTTTCAATGTCACCAGGAAATAAGTGAATCGTATTCCCAATAACCTTTGCAGATTCCCATTTTATCCTTGGTGATTTATCCTGTAAGCTATTAATTACAAAATGCAATGTATCTAGGGTTATCAAACCAGGATTGGTTTGTGTAGCATATTCCAGGCTTTCAATACAGGTCGCTTTTACCGGTTCCTTTGCATTCATGGCAAAGGCAATAAGGTCAACCTGGTTTAGGCTATTATCTGCAATTAATTTAGCTATCTGTTCTGTCTTTTCTTTAGGTTTCAGTCCCTTGTCGTTGAAAATTGAGCTAAGTGGCATCTTGTCTTTTTACAAAGGTAGAATTACAATCTGACTTAGATAATTTTCATCCCTCATTAGGTCTAATGGGCATTCCCTAAAATAGTAAAGCTGGCCAAATGATTAGCCAGCTTTACGGAAGGAAAAAGGTTATCCCTTAGAAGCTATATAGACAGGAATGTTTGATAATTGTATGCATCATTTATTGTTTAGATGTTGATACAAATTTACCTGTGTTCCTAAGGGTATATTATGACTATAGGCATAATGAAAGATGATCTTAGTCAATCACTAATACAATGCCTATAGGTCTCGGAAATTACGTTTATAAATTACCACGTTTAGCCTGTTCACGCTCTATTGATTCAAACAATGCCTTGAAATTACCTGCACCAAAACTCTGTGCTCCCTTACGCTGAATGATTTCAAAGAAAAGGGTGGGGCGGTCTTCTACAGGTTTAGTAAATAGTTGTAATAAGTATCCTTCTTCGTCACAATCTACCAAAATTCCTAATTCCTGTAGTGGGGCAATATCCTCATCAATCTTGCCTACACGGTTTGGTAATTCCTCATAATAGGCATTTGGTGGCGCATCCAGAAACTCTACACCTCTGGCCATTAATTGCTTTACAGTCGATACTATATCATTGGTTGCTATCGCAATGTGCTGCACGCCTTCGCCTTCATAAAAATCAAGGTATTCTTCTATCTGCGATTTCTTTTTCCCTTCAGCAGGTTCGTTGATTGGGAATTTTACATAACCATTACCATTACTCATCACCTTACTCATCAAGGCAGAGTATTCGGTATTGATTTGTTTATCATCAAAAGAAAGGATATTCACAAAGCCCATCACATCTTCATACCACTTTATGGTTGGGTTCATCCTGTTCCAACCCACATTGCCTACACAATGGTCCACATAGAGCAGACCCGTATCAGTAGGGTTATACTTGCTGTTCCACACTTTATAGCCAGGTAAGAAAACACCATTATAGTTTTTGCGTTCCACAAAAAGGTGCACTGTCTCGCCATATGTATAGATGCCACTTATTTTCACTTCACCATGCTCGTCAGTTAGGGTTTGTGGTTCCATGTATACTTTACCACCACGGTTGGTAGTTTCTTCAAATGCCTTATAAGCATCATCTACCCACAGGGCCAGGATTTTCACCCCATCACCGTGTTTCAGGATATGTTGCGATATTGAATTATCAGAATTTAATGGGGTGGTCAATACCAGCCTTATTTTACCTTGTTTCAATACATAAGATGCCCTATCCCTAACCCCGGTTTCAGGGCCGGCATAAGCACATGACTGAAAGCCAAAAGCTGTTTTATAATAATGTGCAGCCTGCTTAGCATTGCCTACATAAAGCTCTATATAATCAGTACCATTGATTGGTAAGAAATCCTGTGCCAAGGTCATCTTTTGGCTTACTGTTAGTGTTCCCATTATATGTTGTGTTTGCTTATTTAATTATATTTATTCGCCAATTTTCTGCTTTAACCTTTCAAGTTCTATTGCCATAGCTTTTAGTAGTTCCCTTTCCTTCTCCCTTTCCAGTTTTTCTTTTTCTATCTCCATAATTGCATCTTCTAATGCAATTTGTTTCTCCGCTAGCTTCCGCTCAGCATTTTCAACTTTTAGTTCTAATACTTTCATTTTTTCACCACCCCAGGCATCAATTGTCCTGCGGCCTTCCTGCTCTATTTCAATCTCTTTTTTCCTTTCAGGGTCAGTCCCGATATAATGAAGCATGTTGACCATGTTATTAATTACCTCATTATTGGTTTCGTGGTTATAAACCTTTATCAGGCCTTTTTCATCTGCAAAATTATTTTGCTCAAATATGCTCAATAATTCCTCAAGCCTGGTGAGTACTTTTCCCTTTATTTTAGGTAAAACTATAATATAACAATCATGCGAAAGATTTTCAATAAAATCATTTTTACGGTTTATTGTGGTATGGGTGATAAGGTCGGTATAATTCCTGGCCACCTTAATAGCAGGAGAATCAATACCATACAAATTGAAACCTAGTAAGTAAATGGCTATAATAGGCAATGGGGATTTGACCCTTCCAATTTCTGTTAAAATTTCATCCTCTTTTTTGTATTGGTCCCCCAGGTAATTCCTGAACCGCATTAAATCGACTGAGTGCCGTGCTTTTTGGATTTCAATCAGCACTTTTTTATGCTTTCCATCATTTGTTTTTATTGTAGCAATAAAGTCGTAACGTGAAACGCCTAGATTTTGTACCTTATCTTTATAAATAAATTCCTGGGGTAGTACCTCTATATCTTCAATGGTTTCTTCAATAAGTGTTTCAACAAAAAACCTTGCAATACGGGTATTTTGCATTAAACTTTTGAATACAACATCATAAATAGGATTGGCAATTACCATTTTTCGATTTTTATTGCAAAATTATTTATTCCAAATTGAATGCAACGCTAAAATTAATAATTACAACCAGCTATAAACGTATTTTTCATCCTCTATTCCCAGTGCCTCATTGGTAAGGATGAGTGGGTGGAAGGTATCAACCATTACTGCTAATTCCTTGGTTTCCTTAGCCCCGATACTTTTTTCAACAGTGCCTGGGTGCGGCCCATGTGGTATTCCCGCAGGGTGCAGGGTAATCATACCACGTTCCACATGCTTGCGGCTCATGAAGTCACCATCTACATAATAAAGCACCTCATCACTATCTATATTGCTATGATTATATGGGGCAGGGATGGCTAATGGGTGGTAGTCATAAAGCCTTGGTACAAAAGAGCAGATAACAAAGTTGTTGGCATCAAATGTCTGGTGAACTGGTGGTGGCTGGTGCACACGGCCTGTAATAGGTTCGAAATCGTGGATGCTCAATATGTAAGGATATTCACAACCATCCCAACCTATAACATCAAATGGGTGGTGGCCATACCAAATAGGATAGAGCAATCCTTTTTTCTTTACTTGTATCAAAAATTCACCTTTCTCGTCATGCGTTACTAAATCCTGAGGTTTCCTTATATCTCGTTCGCAAAATGGTGCATGTTCCAATAATTGACCGTATTTGCTCAAGTACCTTTTGGGGAAAGTAATTGGGCTAAATGACTCAACAATAAATAGTCGATTGTTCTCTTGCTCAAATTCTATTTGGTAAATAGTGCCACGGGGTACTACGACATAATCGCCATACCCAAATGGTAAACTCCCATATTGGGTCAATAACCTGCCATTACCTTCATGAATGAAAATTACTTCATCAGTATCGGCATTTTTATAGAAAACATTGTCTGTCAATCCCTTTGTTGGCGAAGCTAGTGTCAACTGGACATCATTATTAAAAAGCACTGTTTTCCTGCTTTTTAGGTAATCGGCATTTGGTGCTACATCGAAACCTTTGAAACACCTATGTTTCAAAATGTTTGAGGTAGCCGCTGT
>CANGSR010000435.1 GCA_947456055.1 Chitinophagaceae bacterium | reverse complement strand
TAAGCAATGAAGTAATATGGAAAAGGACTTTTTTGAATTTTGAATTTTAAATCGACATTGCAACCATTTCTGCGATATCAAGCACTTTTACCGAATCCTCTTTTTCTTTATTCTTAACTCCGTCGGTAAGCATAGTCATACAGAAAGGGCAATTGGAAGCGATAACAGTTGCCCCAGTTTCTAAAGCCTGGTTAGTACGTTCGAAATTGATTCTATCGGTGCCTTTTTCCTCCTCTTTGAACATTTGTGCCCCGCCTGCACCACAACACATACCATTACTCTTACAGCGTTTCATTTCAATTAGTTCTGAGTCGAATGCCTGTAGCACTTCCCTAGGTGCCTCATAAATATTATTTCCTCGACCCAGGTAGCAACTATCGTGATAAGTTATTTTTTGGCCTTTGAATACACCGCCGTCTTTTAACTTAATCTTACCTTCATTTATCAATTGCTGTAAGAAGGTGGTGTGGTGCATTACTTCATAATTTCCACCGAGGGTAGGGTATTCATTTTTGAATATATTAAAGCAATGGGGACAAATGGTCACTACTTTTTTAATGCCATACCCATTCATGATATTAATATTATTGTAGGCCATCATCTGGAACAGGAATTCGTTACCGGCCCTACGTGCGGGGTCGCCTGTACACATCTCTTCCTTGCCTAGTATAGCATATTTTATTTCTACCTTATCTAATATTTGAGTGAATGCCCTGGTAATCTTTTGGGCCCGCTGGTCGAAACTCCCTGCACAACCTACCCAAAACAAAATTTCTGGATTCTCGCCATTTGCGGCATATTCCGACATTGATTTTACTGGCATGATATAAAGTTAAAAGTCAAAAGTTAAAAGTTAAAACGGTTTTTTGGTGATTGGATGCAGATTGTTTTACAAAGTAGAATTCCTGGTTTTTGATGATATATCTAATACAGTAAATTGCATTGAAAGAATTTATGAAAGATTGAAAATTGATTTTTGTTGATTCAGTTATTATTATTAAGCATACATCAATTTTCCTTTTGCATCTGGAATTGTCCTACCTAGTGATTTTGCTGTTTCAATCCATTCTCCCATTATTATTTGAACATTAGTTATGGCATCATTGTATGATTCACCATCTGCCATGCACCCTGGTAATTCTGGAACTTCTGCAATAAAAGATTTATCCGCCTCGCTCCAGTAAATAATTACCTCATATTTATTTAGATTCTGCTCCATCTTGCCAGAGTTTATATTTTACGATTAATTCCCTAACCTGTTTTAATTGATATGGCTTTGCATTATTGTTGTTCGGCTGAATGTTGATGATTTCAATTATTCTCTCATTTGTAAAAATATGATGGCTACCGTTTACCCTCATTTTAAAGCTAAGTGATAATAGTATTTTAACTAAATCATTGAAGGCGAAGTTCTTATCGGAATTCCCTAAAAGCAATTTGGTTAATAGCTTATCAAATTTCCCCATCAGCTATTTTTTAATCCATTTATAGTTTTATAAATTACGTTTTAACCTTTTACCTTTTTAATTAGTAACCCACGCATCCCTATCATCAGGGCTGAATTTCCATGGAGCCATATTGTTTTCAATATTGCCGAACATCATATTCCATTCCTGGGGGGCATTGCTATCGTCCATTATCAGGTTGCGGCGCATCTGCATAATGATGGATAATGGGTCGATGGTTACAGGGCAGGCTTCCACACATGCCTGACAAGTGGTACAAGCCCTTAATTCCTCAACAGTGATATAGTCATTCATCAAAGATTTGCCATCATCTTTAAACTCTTTATTCAGATTGATGTTTTTACCTACTTCCTCGCAACGGTCACGGGTATCCATCATTATTTTGCGGGGCGATAGTTTTTTTCCTGTATTATTGGCAGGACAAACATCGGTACACCTTCCACACTCGGTACATGAATAGGCATCCAAAAGGTTTTTCCAGCTTAGGTCCATTACGTCTTTTGCACCAAATAGCTTTTGCTCGGCAGGTGCTTCGGTAGTAGTTGGTGCCTTGTCGGGCTCCATCATGTAAAGCACTTCCTTCTGAATCTCAGGCATGTTTTTTACCTCGCCTTGTGGCACTAGTTTGCTGTAATAGGCATTAGGGAAGGCAAGTATCACGTGCATGTGCTTAGAGTAGGGTAGGTAGTTCAGGAAAAGAAATACCCCTATAATATGCAACCACCAACAGCCACGTTCTATGAGAATTAACGTATGACTGGAGGTATTGGTAAACAATCCGGAGAAATTACTTGTAATCCAGAAATGTTCGGTAAGGGTATAATGTGCAGCACCACGTGCCTGAAGGGCTTGGTCCGCAGTGTTCATGATAAGGAAGAAGCTCATCAATACAACTTCTGTAATCAGAATAATATTGGCATCATTTTTAGGCCATCCATTAAGCTCAGCAAGATTTAGGCGGCGGAGTTTAAGAACATTTCTACGTAAGAAGAATATCACACATCCTATCAATACTGCTGATGCCAGTATTTCGAAAAACCCAATCAGGAAGGCATATATAGGGCCCAACATTGGGGCAAAAAGACGGTGTACACCTAAAACTCCATCAAGGAATATTTCCAGAATTTCTATGTTGATGATGATGAAACCTGCATAAACAGCCAAGTGCAAGAGTGCAGGAATAGGCTTTTTAAACATTTTCTTCTGACCCATGGCCAGTAGTAACATGTTTTTCCACCTCTGTTCCTTATTGTCACTTAGGTCTTCAGGTCTGCCAAGGAAAATGTTGCGACGTAATTCCGCAACTTTTTTAGCAAAGAAATAAACTGCCGCAACGGCTAAAATAATAAATACTATCTGTTGTGCTACATGTATCATGCAAGCTAATTTAAGTCAAAAGTAGAAAGTAATTTGGTTATGTCAAAAGACAGGGCGTTTTATTGCTAACATGTGATTAAATAAGTATGAGTACTTTGGTTCATGAATTTAGTATTTCAGCCCTATAATTAGTACTGATTTTTTTAGCCGGCATCAAAAAGTAGGGCATTCTACAAAAAAAATCATTTTAGTGTATCTTTATCAAAAAAATGTTTACGTTTGGTTATTCAAAATGTCCTGGATGATGAATAGAATTTTTGCATTTCTGTTTTCTGTATTTATGCTTTCCTTTTGTGATTTTTCTTATTCACAGATTACTCCACAGAATATGGATAAGTTCAAAATTATGGAAGACTCACTGGTGACTACAGCCGATAGTATGTATGAAGCCTTTATCCCTGATACCAGAATAGACTATGCTGAACGATTTGTGAAACAATTAGTTCGTGCACTGAAAATTCCTAACTCATATTATTATCCATTCGATTCCTTAGGTAAAATAATTAATATCATTCCTTCTGATGATGGTTCTTTCAGGATTTTTAATTGGGAAATCACCCCTTCGAAAATTAATAAACGTTATTACGGTGCCTTACAAATGCCTTCCGAAAAATTGAAATTAATTCCGTTTTTTGACTATACAGAACAGATTGGTAAGGGCGTAGAAGATAGTATCCTAACTAATAGTAAGTGGTACGGAGGTATCATATACCGTATTATGACAGTAGAATGGCAAGGGCAGAAAGTACACAATTTGTTTTCATTCAATTCTTCCAGTCCTATTAGTAATAAAAAAGTAATAGACCCTATGTTGATTGATGAGCATGGGGTTCGATTTGGTTTGCCAATATTTGGCGTGGCCTCGACCAATTTTCCCCGCCAAAGAGTGAATCGTTTTACAATAGAATACAAAAAAGAAGTGCAGGCGACTTTGAATTGGGACAATGAGAAGAAAGTAGTGATATTTGATAAGTTGGTTTCGCAGGTAAATGACCCACATAGAAAGTATACTTATGTACCCAGCGGTCAATATGATGCCCTAAAATGGGATAATGAAACCTGGAATTACATACGTGATATTATCCCGATTACAATTCTTAAGGATGGAGAAGCCCCATCAGACCCAAGCACTCCCCAGGAAAGATAATGAAATCAGTTTTCCTTATTTTATTGATTTTTAGATCTTTTTCTATTAATGCCCAGAGATATGATGGGAATTATGAAGGCATGGAGCGGATGAGCTGGGTTAATGAAAATGGGAAAACC
>CANGSR010000434.1 GCA_947456055.1 Chitinophagaceae bacterium | reverse complement strand
TAATTTCGAAGTGGAGGGATTTAAGGGTAGCAATAGCCTCATTAATATTTTTACCCCTAACATCAGGAATTTTCACTTCTTCACCATGCTTGGTAATCCAGTGCAAAGTGGCGAAAAACGATATGTACAATACCGTAAATACCAGAAATACCATTAATAGATGAAACCAAAAAGATTTCCTGAAATTTCCCTTCATAAATAATAGCTGCGTATAAAAGTAAGGAACTTTATGTTTATGAATGTTGTTAAATTTTCATCACACATTCAAAGCGGTAAAATTAAACTATGCCTTAGCGTTAAGGCAATCTTCTAAAATTTCGCCATAAAAATCCTGCAAACTACGTCCTGATGCCCTTACCTGCTGCGGAACAATACTATTTTCACTTTGCCCTGGCATAGTATTTACCTCAAGGAAGAATAACTTGTTGCTTGATGCCTGTAAAATGAAGTCCATCCTCACTATGCCACGGCAATTAAGGTGGCGGTAGATATACATGGCCTTAGATTCCAGTTGCTCCTTTAGGTTATTATCTATTTTTGCAGGGGTAATTTCGTTGGTAATACCAGGGGTATACTTGGCTTCGTAATCGAAGAACTCATTTTTACTTACAATCTCTGTGGCAGGTAGGGCATATAAAATACCTTTAGCCTTATAGATACCTATTGTTAATTCACGGCCTTCAATAAACTCCTCAATCAAAACCTGATTATCTTCCCTGAATGCTTTTTCAATGGCAGGTAACAATTCTTCTACCTTTTTTACCTTGCTCACCCCCAGGCTACTACCGCTTTCATTCGGCTTTACGAATACCGGCAACCTTAATTCATCCAATACCACACCCATAGAATACGGTTCCCCTTTAATGAGGTGCACTGAATTAGCAATATTAACGACATTAAATGCCTTTACCACCTTATTACAATAGCTTTTATTGAACGTAAGTGCAGATACAATAGAATTGCAGGAGGTATAAGGAATATCCAGCATGTCGAAATAACCCTGAATACGGCCATCCTCACCCGGTGTGCCATGTATGGCTATAAATACGCAGTCGAACTTAACTTTATGACCCTCGATGGTTAATGAAAAATCATTCTTATCTACAAAGATTTTCTCATCCTTATGTTCATGATACCACTCGTCCTTAACAATGATAATTTTATAAACGTTGTATAAATCACTGTTTAGGTTTTTCTCAATTGTTATGGCTGTCTGGATTGAAATTACATACTCGCCGGAATATCCGCCTGCAACAAGCGCAATGTTTTTCTTCATGCTGTGTGGATGAAAATATTAGTCCTGCCAAAGGTAATGAATTAAGGCCTATGTCAAAATTTTTGAGGGATTTTGGACTTTCTTTAGCATTAATACCCAAACAGTCTATCAGGATTATTCCTTAATAACCTTTTGTGTCATTAACCTTATTCCTTCCTCATCATAAAGTACAATGAGATAAGTTCCGGTTGGCAGGGTAGTCATATCAATTTCATTAGCAGAAGCATAATCAAGTAGCTGCTTGCCATCTAGACCTGATACTGTAATATGCAGTTTCGATGAATAATTAATAAACACCTTGCCGGTAGTAGGATTTGGATAAATTATGGGGAGGTTGTTGGTTATAATATCATTTGTACCCAGGATAATTGTATCTAACCTATAAATAGTGGTCTGGGATAAGCAGCCATTAGTATCCCTTACTATCACACTATATTCTGCCTTTACAGTAGGCATTATCCTCCATGAATTAGCCCCTGAAATTGGAATCAAGGATTTATACCATTGGTAAGAAGTGTAATAGGGGCCTGTCATTAAGTAACCACCTCCATAGGTAATGACAGGATTTGGTAATGGGTTTACTTTTACTGATACCGGTAAGGTAGTTTGTGTACAACCCCCAACTACTATATGGCAGGTGTAGGAGCCGGTTACATCAGCATTATAGGTACTTGATGTAGCGCCAGGAATATTTGCTCCATTTAATTTCCACTGGTAGGTGATGCCTGTGGTAGATGCTGAGATACCTAATGATAAATTCACATAACTACCCCAACAAATATTAAGCCCAGTATGGGTAATCTGTATATTGCCAATTACAGAAACAATGGTAGGTGTAAAGTATGAATTGCTGGTACATCCTGCGGATGATGTTACACTTACATAATAATAACCTGGAGTAGTAGTTGTATAAGAAGAAGTGGTAGCACCAGGAATCGCAATAGCTGTAGATATTGATGGCCCTGAATACCATTGGTAGGTATTGCCTGCTACTAATACTGTGCTGAGGGTAACATTATTGCCAATACAGAATGTTGTAGGCCCAGAAGCAGTAATGGTTGAAACAGGCAGGGGTAACACATTTACCATAAACAATCCAGAACCAGAAGTATCTGAACAGCCAAGTGCATTTGTTACCTTAACCCTATAATTATGCAGGCCTAAGGTTGCAGCCACATAGGTAATATTGGTAGCTCCCGAAATTATTGTAGTTCCATCAAACCATTGGTAAGTGCAACCGGCTACAGTACCTGCAGTTAAAACAACACTGTTGAGGTAGCAAAAAGTTAGTGGTCCAGAAGCTGATACTGTAGCAGTAGGTGCTGGCTGAATTGTAACTGATACGTAGGCTGAAGTATCCTTGCAACCACCAGCAGTAGTTATTTCAACTCTGTAATTTCCTGTAGCAGATACGGTATATGTTCTACTATTAGCTCCTGGTATAATACCCCCTGCATCGAGCCATTGGTAGGTTAATCCCGGTAAAAAATTAGCTGTTAAAACCTGAGTTGCGGGGGCGCAAATTGTTATAGGACCGGCCGGAAAAACAGTAGCCACTGGTGGAGGGGTAATACCCACTGTTACACCGGTTGTACCTGTGCAACCAGCCGCACTGGTTACTGAGACAGAATATACTGTAGCAACCGTTGGAGCCGCATTATAGGTAGCACTGGTTGCGCCAAATACAGATACGCCTCCTCTAAACCATTGGTAAGAAATACCTAAACCCGAAACTTCTGATAATGTAATACTACCACCAGGACAAACAGATAATACCCCTATTGGGTTGATAACTGGTACAGGGATTGGATTTACTGTTACCGTTACAGGACTTGTAGCCAGGCAAACGCCTGGGCCATAACCTGTAATGGTATAGGTAGATGTAGCGCCTGGGGTGGCTGTTGTAATAGCACCCAATGTAGTTGAAAGTCCAGCCGATGGTGACCAGTTGTAAATAGGAGTACCACCAGCACCACTTGCCGTTAAAACTATACTCCCTGTAGGCCCACAAACACTTGGTGAGGTAGGAGAGCAGGTTATTGTAGGATTAGTGCATGTGGAATTGAGGTAGTAGTCTACAGCTTCGCCCCATCTGGCAGAGCAGGGTGGGTTAATGGTACTCAATGCCCCGCCGGCTGTAGGTGGCTCACCTACAAATACCCTCATGTGCAATGGGGTATTAGTGACAATACCAATTAGTGGTATGGTAAAGCTATAAACCGCAGATGCGGTTGCGGAAGGTAATGTCATTGTAGTGCCCACCAATTCAGTTGGTTCATAAGTGCCATTATTATTCCAGTCAACATATACTGCCAGATAAGCCAGGTAACCGGTGGAGCGGCCTACATTAATATTCACCGTAGACCCTGTAGGTGCAGTAATGCCCTGGGTTAAGAAATTATCGTAAAAAATTCCAATGCAGGAAGAGGCAGTATAACTTATGGTAGATACCACGCCAGCGCCACTCGCTGTAATACTTGTAAAATATTGTGATGTGCATCCGGAAGAAAAAGTAGGTGCAACTCCAATAGCACACTGCGCCATAGAAGTTGAAGGTAAAAATGAAAATAATAGGAGGAATAGGGTCGTTGATATATACTTAATGGATTGTTTCATAAAAAACAAAAATTAGCCTTGTGCATTGTAAATACCTGAAAATATCTACAGAAATGAGTTAGCAATAACTCATGCAAAGGTAATTCCTGCTATAGGCAGGCCACTGAAATGTATATTATGAATAGGTTACATTACCGTTAAGTATATAATTCTTGATTATTTCTTAAGTACCAACTCTCTAACCTTAGTCCCAATTAATTCTATAGAATGCATCAATTTAGAATGGGGTAGGGAGGCATTATCCATCTGGAAACTAAAACGGG
>CANGSR010000433.1 GCA_947456055.1 Chitinophagaceae bacterium | reverse complement strand
GATGTAATTTGCAAATTCAAATAACAATTAACCAAAAACATGTAAATTTGATACATGAAGATTGCACTACAATATGTTAATGATATGAATGGACAAACTACATCTGTCCAGGTTCCATTGGCTGATTGGGAAAAAATCATTGACAAGCTTAAAAGCTATGAACAAGCCCTTCAACTAAAGTCTGACTTAAAAGAGGCATATAAACAAGTAAAAGAACTCAGGGCAGGTAAGGGCAATAAACAAACATTAAATGAGTTCCTCAATGAACTTTAGTATAGTACTATCCGATAAATTCAAGAAGGAAGCCAGGAGACTAATTAAGAAATACCCATCGCTCAAAAAAGAACTTGAGGAATTGGAGCAAATATTAAGTACCCACCCCGAAACAGGTACACCATTGGGATTTAACACCTATAAAATTCGCATTTCCATAAAAAGTAAAAGTAAGGGCAAAAGTGGTGGTGGCCGGGTTATTACCTATGTAATTAATGAAGATGCAACAATTTTCTTACTAACCATTTACGACAAATCAGAATTCGACAGTGTGGATTCTAAAACACTAAAAAGAATAATTGAAAGCCTTTCAGAAGAGTGACACTCTAAATATATATAAAATAATTTAAATACTAACCCCGTTTATTACATAACCATCTACAATTCCCCCATCCCCCCCAATTATTTATTTGTCCACACCACTACCCACATCAGCCAATCATTATTTCTTAATATATACTAAATATTCACCTTTTTTAGTACTTTTAGCACTTTGGAACGGATAAGGAATCCAATCCTGACTTAAATTCATTCACCTACCCTGATTGAATGCTAATATTAAGTTTTGGCTATTGAATATTACACTTATGGAACGTACATTAATTTTAATAAGACACGCAAAGAGTAGCTGGAGTAATCCACTACACAGCGATTTCGACAGGCCACTTAACGAACGTGGCAACCATGATGCCCCTCTTATGGGCAAAAAACTAAAAGAGTTAAATATCATTCCCGACTTGATAATTGCCAGCTCAGCAAAGAGAACCAGGCAAACTGCAAAGTTGATAGCCGAAAAGGTAGGTTATAATGTTGACGAAATTAAATGGGAAGAAAAATTGTATCATTGTATCCCGTCTGTTTTCGATGAGGTGATTTTCGAAGTTGGAGATGATGTGAAAACCTTGTTTATAATAGCCCATAACCCGGGCATTACTGAATATGTAAACGACCTATCGCCTAAATTTGCCATAGACCACATGCCTACTTGCGGAATGGTAGGCGTACAAATGGATATGGACGAATGGGGAAATATGCCTATTTCTGAGAAAAAAGTTTTTTTATACGAATACCTAGCTAAAGATGATCAATAAGAATAAAACAAACGTACAGATAACCTTAATACTTGAAAAGTTATTCGAAGAGCATTTTGAGAAAAAAGCTGAGGTTGTAGAAGCCCTTCCTGTTTCTGGTTCCGACCGCAGGTATTACCGCATATCTAATGGTAAAACATCTTGCATAGGCACCTATAACACCAATGTAGCCGAGAATAACACCTATTTTTATTTTACAGAATTATTCCGCAAGCACCAGATCAACGTTCCCGAAATCTATACCATCAGTAAGGACCGCCGCTCCTACCTCCAGCAGGACCTCGGAAAGATTTCCTTGTTCGATATGGTATTGAAGGAAGGCTATACCGAGCCCGTAAGAAAATTATACCACCGTGCCCTTGCCCAACTGGCTAAGGTGCAATGGATTGCAGGCCGTGAGGCCGATTATAAACAGTGCTTTGCATCAAAGCAATTTGATGAAAAAGCAATCATGAGCGACCTGCTCTATTTCAAATATTATTTTGCCGACCTCCAGGGTATACCTTACGACAGGTCGGGCCTGATAAGCGAAATGGAGATGCTGAGCAAAGACCTGGGTCGTGTGCAACCCCAGATGCTTATGTACCGAGATTTCCAAAGCCGGAATATCATGGTTTATGACAACAAACTCTATTTCATCGATTTCCAGGGCTGTATGCAGGGCCCACCCCAATACGATATTGCTTCCCTGCTTTGGCAGGCAAGGGCACAATTGCCACCAGCCTGGAAGGAAGATTTATTGAATGGTTATATCAGTTCCATCAACGAATTGCACGTTCCTCGCATGGACGAAATTTATTTCAGGCGAGGGTATGTTCAGTTTGTATTGGTGCGTCTGTTGCAGGTATTGGGTTCCTATGGTTTCAGAGGGTTATTACAACACAAAGGCCACTTTATTACCAGTATAGGCCCTGCCCTCAAAAATCTGGAATCCTTTTTGGCCAATCACCCCCAAACTCCATCCTACCCGGAGTTAAGGTCTTTGCTTGAAAAACTGTCCACCAAAGACATGCAGGACCGGTATAATACCAGCGCAAGTACTGAACAACCAAAACTCGCTATACAGGTAAACAGTTTTTCATATAAAATCGCCCTACCCAAACCCGATGCACATGGTGGTGGTTTTATCTTCGATTGCCGTGGCATACTCAATCCTGGCCGCTTCGATGCTTATAAAACACTTACTGGCAACGATGAAATGGTGCGCCAGTTCTTGGAAAGGGAAACCAAGATGCCCGACTATCTCAATTATGTTTATGCCATAGTAGGCATAAATGTGGAAGACTATCTGAGTCGTGGTTTCGAACAATTAAGTGTATCATTCGGTTGCACCGGTGGCCAACACAGATCCGTCTATGCCGCCAACCAACTAGCCGAATACCTGAAAATCCGCTACAATGTAGCAGTAACAGTCACCCACCAAAATGAAAAAAACTGGGTTTTGGCTTAAAATAAATAGTCTTTTTTTATTCAAATGGTGTAATTGGAGTTTGAAAGCCGGAAAGGGCGAAATCCCAGAGCGATGGGCATCGCCCATCGAAATAATGATGACAAATTAAAAAGGCTAGAAATTGTCACATTACTCCGAAATTTCTAATAAAATAACACACCCCCAAATAGAGCTACTCCTCCCGGATTAGCTCTATTTGTTTTACACACCGTATATCACCAATATTTGCTGATACAAAATATACCCCATCCGCTTCATTAACTTTTATTGATGCTAAACAATTAGATTCTAACAACTGCCTATACACTACCCTGCCTGTGATATCATATACCACAACCTGCACCCGAACATCAGCCAATGATTTTACTAAAATAGAAAACACTCCATTAGACGGATTCGGGTAAACGGTAAGTTGAGGTGACCCCAATTCAAATCCTGCAATTTCGGTACTATTAAGATTCTTTATCTTCCTTATCCTATTATTATAAAGGTCACAAATAAGCAGGCTACCACTGTTATCAATAGCCAAATCGCAAGGATAATTGAGTTGTGAACTGGTAGCACTAGCACCATCACCATTATAACCTGCAATACTAGTTCCTGCAATGGTACTAATTACCCCAAGAGGATCCACACTCCTTATCCTGAAATTGCTAAAATCGGCTATATACAAATTACCTGCGCTATCTACCACTACCCCTGCCGGTTTTTGTAATTCAGCAATAGTAGCCGGTCCTCCATCACCACTAAATGCTGAGGTGCCATTTCCTGCTACAGTCCCAATCCTACCCGTACCAGCATCCACCTTGCGCACGCAGTTATTCCCAAAATCGGCTATATACATATTACCAGCATCGTCTACAGTCACATCAGTGGGTTGGGATAATTGGGCATTCGTAGCTACTCCACCGTCACCGCTTAAACCACCCGTACCGCTCCCTGCAACTGTATTTATAATCCCTGCAGTAGATATCATCCTGATGCAGCTATTATTACAATCAGCAAAATATACATTACCCGAATGGTCGGTACAAATACCATATGGCGAGTTAATCTGAGCCGCAGTAGCATCGCCCCCATCACCTGTATATGCCGACAATCCATTACCCGCTATAGTGCTGATAATACCAGCAGAATTAATTTTCCTTACACGTATATTATACAAATCCGCTACATAAATATTCCCACTATCATCAAGTGCTATACCATGGGGCACATTCAGTTGGGCCAATGTAGCAGGTATACCATCACCATTATATCCAGCCGTTCCAGTCCCTGCAATAGTGGTAATCACCCCGGTTGCGTCAATCTTTCTAATCCTGTTATTCAGGTTGTCCGAAACATAAATATTC
>CANGSR010000432.1 GCA_947456055.1 Chitinophagaceae bacterium | reverse complement strand
GCACATAGTGCGCCTACACCTGCATCACTGGCACAGTTTGGATTACCATGCTCCACCATTGCCCTAGATAGTTCAAATGACTGATAAGCAAGTTGCATAGTGCGGAATGGAACTTTGATGGCATACACCGTTGCAGCATCAATTGCTGCCTTTCGGGTTGTCTTTTCAGCATCTGTCGCCTTAGGCATACCAAAAGCCGCCATGATACCATTGTAAGCGTTCGTATCTTCATCAACAAGGTGCAATAGTTCTTTCATTAATTCCTGCCCTTTTATGGCCCAGTTTGAAAACTCCTCCCAGCGGTCATCCCAGCCTTTTTTGTGAGATGATAGATTGGCCACCATAGTTCCCAATGCCGCACCTAATACACCGCAATAGGCTGCTATAGAACCACCACCTGGTGCAGGTGTTTCAGCAGCAGTTTCAGCAGCAAATTTAGTCAGGCTCATGTCTACCAGCTTTTTGGTATTCCAGTCCTGCATCTGGTATTCTATGATTTTCTTTTTAGGATCAAATGGCCCTAACTCATCAAGGCCCATTGACTTTACAGCAATACGTATCAATTCAGCCTCACCTACTCCTATACTCCTCTGCTGCTTGGCAAGAAAATACTTACCTGCCTCCAGCATTGACTGTAGTGGCACCAATCCCACCAATTCACTACCCGTCACCCTCATGCCTCTTGCAGTGGCACGCTCGCATGCGGTATCAAATAACACATGCAGTGGTGTTACATGCATATTAGTGAGGTTAATGGAAATCTGGGCTACACCATATTCCTCAATAAACCAACCAATAGCTTTTACACTCTTTAACAATCCTGGTTCCCAAACTGGTTCTCCTGCTTCATCTTTTACCACCTTTCCTTTTTCATCCTTTTTCTGGCGGCCTTTTTCACGGATGTCAAATGCAACGGCATTGGCCCTGCGGGTAGATGTGGTATTCAGGTTCACATTATAAGCAATCAGGAAATCACGGGCACCTATTACTGTAGCACCGCTTTTCTCGTTGAATATTGCTGCACCATAATCAGGTTTCCATTCAGGTTTGGTGATTTTAGCAGCAAAACCTTCGTATTCACCACTTCTTATATCAGCTAGGTTCCTGCGGTAATCGGCCTGTGCCGCATATTCATAAAGATAGGCTGGAATTGATAATTCTTCCCCTACCCTTTTGGCAAGCATTTTTGCAAATTCTACAGTTTCCTCCATTGTAATGCCAGAAACCGGAATCAATGGACAAACATCGGTAGCACCCATACGAGGGTGCTCGCCAGTATGCTGGCGCATATCAATCAATTCACCCGCTTTTTTAATTGCCACAAAAGCGGCATCAACCACAGCATATGGATTACCAACAAATGTTACCACCGTACGGTTGGTGGCCTTTCCTGGGTCTACATCTAGCAACCTAACCCCTTCAATTTTCTCTATTTCATTGGTTATCAGTTTGATGATATCCATATTGCGCCCTTCACTAAAATTTGGCACACACTCTATAATGGCGTTCTTAAAGTCGTTCATTATTGTTCTGGTTTTTATATGATGCAAAAGTAAGAGAAGCAGTGAAATTTACCCCCAGGATTAGAAACATTAAGGTAATTAAAGTTTTAGTAGTTGGTATTGAATTAAACTGCTTATCTGCTTTAAACAAGTGATGAGTCTTATACTTCGCATAGGAAACATGCCTATTTAGTGGTCATAAAATGCCTTAATTCAGGAATAAGTAGCCTAATCAGAAAATATAATCACACAATTGAGTTAACCTTCAATTTAGCGCTGAATTTGCTCCAACTTACTCGAAGCAGATAAGCAGTTGAATTAAATTGACACGAAGGTTTATTAAGGATAAAACGTCAAAAAGCAACAACACAATTTACATCTATAGCTGATCCAGTAAATTGAAACTTGTTTCTAATAAATCCTTAGTATTGTACAACAATTCAAACATGCTGATAAAAAGATATCTCCTACTATTCATTTCATTCTTTTTCTACCAATTGCCTGTTCTTGCCCAAAATGGGAATAAGCTCAATATTATTATAGAGCACTTTGTTGGAAATGAAAAGGTGGCATTGGATAGTGTATTTTATAAAATCGATTTAGGCCAATCGTATAATGTCACCAAGTTCAAATATTACTTAAGCAATTTCAAAATATTGGGTAATGATTCCAGGGTAAAAAATCAAGAAGGATATTATCTGGTAAATGAAGATGAGGACACCACCAAAAAGATAGTTTTGAACAATTTTGGAGAGGGGTCGATTACAGGAATATCATTTACATTGGGTGTTGATAGCCTTCACAATTGCAGTGGTGCACAGGAAGGTGCTCTAGACCCAATGTATGGTATGTTTTGGGCATGGAACTCAGGGTACATATTTTTGAAACTAGAGGGAAAATCTCCATCGTCCAATTCACCAGGCAAAATTTATGAATTTCACATTGGGGGTTTTAAGGAACCCACCAATTGCATCAGAACAATTAAACTTAATTTCGCCCAACCTGTAACGATAAGTGGTACAAATGAGTTGCACCTAAAAGTGGATATTGCTGAAATCCTCAAAAATCCTGTTACAATTGACCTATCTAAATTATCATCGGTCACCGACTTCCATAATGCTACGATGGTGGCAAATAATTATCAAGATATGTTTTCTGTAATTAGTGTTAGGTAGATTCTTTTATCCTTTTGGCTTCACAGAATCTGGATTTACTGAGGATGTTCCCTTGTGCTTAAAGTGCTTTACTTTAACAGTAGAATCAGGGTCGGTGAATTTTGGTCTGGTGCGCTCTATTTCATTTAGGTCCAGGTCCTTCCATTTAGCCACAGTTTTGATGATGGCATTGGTTACTGGCTTATCGCTTTTGATATACCAATTAAGGGTTTGTTGAGTAGTGGTATTATCCTCACTAAAGTGAAAGAACAATACGGACTTTACCAATGGGTATTTCATTGGTAGACTATCCAAAGCATCGGTATACCATTTTGCACGGCTACCACCTACGGCAAGTGAACCAAACTCGGTAATCATTATTGGCTTATTATAAGCCGTTGCCTTTCTATAATATTTACCAAAAATCTCTCTGAATGACCACCACTTACTCCATGCGGCTATATTGCCATAGTTCAATACACCCACACCAATATAGTCTACATAATTATCGCCTGGATAAAACTCCTTAAACTCATAAGCCGGGTGTGGACTCCACATCCAGATTACATTTTTAGCTCCCTGCTTTACAAATATGTCATGCACATGTTTCCATGCAGCGATAAACTCATCTGGTGTATTATTATGTGGACCCCATGGATACCTATAACCATCATTCATCTCATGACCGAACCTCAGGAATATCGGCTTTTCAATCTTACGGGCATTTATGGCCCATTTGTTTACATAAGCATCATATACACCTGCGGCCACATCCTTCATACCATTGCGGTTGCGCTCATCGCCTTCTCTCTGCACCGGATAATCCTCTTCCTGAAAATCGCTTAACCATGGCTCCCAGGTAATAACCGGTAGTGAGCCCAGAGTTAATATATTTTTTACTTTTTCTGTAGGAAAACGCTCTTCAGGCTTTTCGCCCCAGGCGGTATATATGGAGATTAATGGGAAGGTGGTTTGTAGGGAATCTTCCAAACTCACTATACTTTCAAAACCGTCCTTTGTATTATTATCAAATGCCCCAAAAAGCATCTTTGTTGGGTGCAATAAAAGCTTCTTGCTGGCTGCATATTCGTTTAGCCATTTCAATTTATCTTCCCTTTTTTCGCCCCTTTGTTCTACTATTAATTTCTGCTCTATATCCTTTACCACATCACCAGTATAGGTCATGGCATTTTCAATAGGCCCTTTTGATGATTTGCCTGCATGAGAAAGTGCATATATTATCAGGCTAGCTATACCAATAGCTAAAAGAGTTGTTATTATCCTGAATGACACACGCTTCATATAGTGCAATATTAACAATTTAAATCAACATTTTCCCAAGGCTCTTCTACTTTCATCTTCCGTGCCTCTAAGGCGGCATAGACCCCACCCAACGACATTAGAAACGCTAGGAAGGCAAATCCTATCATACCCCATGCTTTTTCTGCCGACTGGGCTAATAGGCTCTCTGGCATATAGAAGCGCACCGGTGCAGTGACCTCCGTGCTGGGCGCG
>CANGSR010000431.1 GCA_947456055.1 Chitinophagaceae bacterium | reverse complement strand
TAAATAGTACCAGGTCCCCCTTTTGCATGGTAGTAAAATCCACTTGTAACAGATATTGTATCAATAGCTACCCCATTTGAATCTACTGCCACTGATACTGGCACCGATAAACCGTAATCAGAGGTTGAATAGATGCAATTACTGTCCACATCTATATAAAATTTAATTGGCAAGGTACTACAGTAAAGATATTCGTAGCTAAATGAAGTAGAATCAACAGCAGTAGTACCATCATAAATTACCTGTTTGATTGAATATATACCTGGATAGGAATAATGATGGAAAATTCTAACATGCGGACTAGTAGTTGTATCCAGCATGTGAATATCATTGGTACCATCACCATACCAAGTACGTGTTGAGTAATAAGTTGATGGAGTGGTACATGTACTGACGTCAAATACTGCGCCTTCACAAATAATATCTGGGGGATTAGAAATAGTATGTAATCCAACTCCAGATGTCGCAGGTATAAAAACAGCAATAGAATAAGCTGTACTAGCACTTGATATGCAAGTAGTAGCACACCTATAGTACATTGAAGTATGTATTGGGCTAATTGGCAGCACAAGAGAATTTGCTAAAATTATGTTGTTCCAATTAATACCATCAAAAGATGACTGCCACTGAAAACTAACGCCACAGGAGGTAGAGTTTCCGGATAATCTTAATGTATCAGGATGACCACATGTATCAGTACCAGAAACATATGCATAACCTGCAACCGGCATTCCAGTACAATAAGAATTTACTGTAATTGGGGCGCTAAAAGTACCACAACAAGTTGTATTGTATGAAATTGTGGCTGTGCCTGCAGACAAACCATTAACAAAACCTGTTACAGAATCTATAGTTGCTACTATTACGTTTGAAGAACTCCATGTCCCCCCTGATGCAGTATAAGTAGCGGTATCACCCTCACATATTGTTCTGACTGGAATTACGGTATATCCTATACCTGATGTTGAAGCGTGCGCAATCCTATAGACATAACTACCTCCATCTGTAAAATATAGGTTACCATAAATATCAAGTCCATTCCATTGGTTACCGTGGGTAGCAATTGTGGTAATTATGCCTGCGGTATTCACTTTTCTAAGACAGCAACTGTTATCGGCAATAAAAATATTACCACCAGCATCAACTGCTACCCCCTCAACACCAAACAAATCTACTGATGTAGCCGGTACACCTGAGCCAGATCCACTGCCACCACCCGCCATAGTATGAATAACACCAAAAGTATCTATTTTATAAATCCGCCCACCACTCTGTGTAGCTACAAACACATTTCCTGCATTGTCAGTTGCTATTTGGCACGGTCCATTTAAGCTTGATGCGATGGTTGTAATTATTCCGGTATGCGCATCAACACGTCTAATTTTATTGCTTCCATATTCACTGATAAAAACGTTACCATTAAGGTCAACAGCCGCACCAATTGGTCTGGTGACTCCTGCAGCTGTAGCATTACCTCCATCACCAGAAGTTATGCTACTTCCATTTCCGGCTATTGTAGTTATTATACCTGTTGATGCATTGACTTTTCTAACTCTATTATTCGACCAGTCCCCAAAATATAGATTCCCAGCGAGATCGCAACTTAAGCCATATGCACTGAATGTTGCGGCTGTTGCCTGGCCTCCATCACCTGAAAACCCAGAAACCCCATGACCAGCAACAGTAGTTATTATTCCAGATGGAGTAATTTTTCGAACCCGGGCATTTCCATCCTGTTCCATTACATATACATTCCCTGCGCCATCAGAACATATACCTTGTGTTCCGTTAAGTTGGGCTGCAGTAGCCTGACCACCATCTCCAAGAGTAGAGCCTCCTCCTGCAAAGATGGTGACTTGAGCATCTACCGAATTAACAAATAGGAAAACAATTGCAAGGTTAAGTAGTATCTTTTTCATAATAGAATTTTATGCTTTGTAAAGGTAGCCTAAATCAATCGGTATAATAATACTTTTTATGCTTATTATTTGAAATATTGCTGACATTTAGCTCATTTAAAACCCAATGAATATAAAATAATTTATAAATTAGTTTCAACTTAAAAATAAAATAGGCTGCTGCAAAGAATTGCGACAGCCTATTTCATTGATTAAAGATATAAAATCCTCTATTTCACTTCCAATCCCATATTCCAGAATAAGAAAGCCCATTTGTCGGCTTGTTCCGCTATGATCATGTCGGTTGGTTTGCCGGCACCGTGGCCTGCTTTGGTTTCAATTCTAATTAAGACAGGATTTTTGCAGGTTTGTCCTGATTGCAGTCCTGCAGCGAATTTGAATGAGTGTGCAGGTACTACCCTATCATCATGGTCGCCGGTGGTAACCAGTGTGGCAGGATAACATTGCTTTTTGGTATTATGTACAGGTGAATATTTAAGGAGGTAATTGAACATTTCCTTGCTATCCTCGGCTGTACCATAGTCGTAGGCCCAACCAGCACCTGCGGTGAATTTGTTATAACGCAGCATGTCCATAACCCCTACAGCAGGAAAACACACCTTAAAGAGGTCGGGGCGCTGGGTCATACATGCCCCAACCAATAAGCCTCCATTTGAACCACCACTAATTGCTAAATAATCCTTACTGGTGTATTTTTCTTTAATCAGGTATTCACCGGCAGCAATAAAATCGTTGAATACATTCTGCTTCTTCATTTTGGTGCCCGCATTATGCCATTTATCACCATATTCACCACCACCACGAAGGTTGGCTACAGCATAAATACCGCCATTCTACATAAACACGAGGTTGCTTACGCTAAAGGATGGGGTAAGACTGATATTGAACCCACCATAGCCATAAAGCATTACAGGGTTCTTGCCATTGAGTTTCATTCCTTTTTTATAAGTAATAATCATTGGAATTTTCTCACCGTCTTTTGAGTGATAAAACAGTTGCTTACTCTCATATAGAGATGGGTCGCATTTTACACCAGAAGCCTTGTATAATTCTGATTTACCGGTTTTGATATCATACTTAAAGATAGTAGACGGGTAAACATAGCTGGTATAGGTATAGTATGTTTCAGTTTCATCAACCTTACCACCAAAACCACCGGCAGTTCCAATTCCTGGCAATTCAATTGTTTTCTCTTTCTTGCCATCCAGACTATATTGATAAACCTTAGATACCGCATCTTCGATATAGTGTGCGAAGAATTTACGCCCCACAGTAGAAATGCTTAATGGGAACTTTGTTTCAGGAATAATTGTTTTCCAATGTTCTTTAGTAGGATTCTTGGCATCTACAACTACCAATTTACGGTTTGGTGCACCTTGGTTAGTTTCTATATAGAGTTTCCCCTTATCGGTAAAGGCAATACTCTGCTCATGATCGAAACCTTTAACTATTGGAATAATTAATTGTACTTTTTGAGTTAAGTCCTTAATATAAAGTTCATTTCCATAAGTAGCATTGGCAGCACTTATCACCAGGAATTGCTCATCTTCGGTAACGCCCCCACTCACATACCTTCTTGGGGTGCCCTCACCACCAAAAATCATTTCATCCTGGCTTTGAGGAGTACCTAGTCTGTGGAAATACAATTTATGGAATTGGGTCTTTTCAGATAATTCGCTGCCCTTTGGTTTATCATAGCTGCTATAATAAAAACCCTCATTATGATACCATGATGTGCCACTGAACTTTACATCATACAGGGTATCACCAACTTTTTGACCTGTGCGGGTATCAATAACAATTACTTTACGCCAGTCACTACCACCCTCACTTATCTGGAAAGCTGCCAATGAACCATCTTTAGTAAAATCAATACCTTGCAATGAGGTAGTACCATCAGTAGAGAATTTATTAGGATCAAGGAAAACCTCGGGTAAGTCATTGCCTATTTGGCGGTAAAGCACACTTTGGTTCTGGAGCCCGTCGTTTTTATAGAAATAGGTATACTCACCTTCCTTGAAAGGGGCAGTAAATTTGGCGTAATTCCACAATTCTTTGAGCCTGTTTTTGATGTTTTCCCTGAATGGAATCTGGGCGATATAGGCACTGGTTACCTGATTTTGGGCTACTACCCAATTTTTAGTTTCTTCAGACCTGTCGTCTTCCAACCAACGATAAGGGTCGGCAACTTTAGTACCAAAATACTCATCTACCTGAGCAGTTTTTTTTGTGTCAGGATATTGTCCTGTAAAAGAAGTCTTATTCTGCGCCTGGGCTGCCATACTTAAAAGAAGAAAAG
>CANGSR010000430.1 GCA_947456055.1 Chitinophagaceae bacterium | reverse complement strand
AGATCTATCTGGTATTGTTCTATACCCTGGAACAGTAGTATATCCTTTAGTTCGGTATTGGTACTACCCCACTGTTCTTTCACCAATATGCTATCCTGGGCGTTACTGAGGTTGCCCAATAATGATAACAGTACAAATAAAGTAATAAATACCCCACTCATTCTATTCTTGCCTCCAGTATCGCAATCATTCCACCCTTCGATTTTTGTTGGTGCAATGCCATACCTATTATTGATTGTCATGTTCATAATTTTATACAAAACTAACCTTGGCCGATGGTGTGGAATGGCATGAAATGTAAATAAACCTTAATTAATGTTAACGTAGAACTGGGATAAAGGTTATTGAAATTTTATTATCTTTGGCTTAACCAAGAATGAAATATTGATATTAAGGAACGATGATTAAATAAAGTATACCATTTGACTTGTTCTTTTCCTTTTCTGCGGCGTTACAAAAGTCCTTAAATAGGTAGCTATTCGCGGATTTTGTGCCTTGCATAAAAGAAAAATACCTGCGCCACATGGGATACTTTATTTAATCAACGTTCCTAAAATTCCGATTCAACACCGTCTTTTCCCAAAACAGTGTTCAAAAATCGCCATTCAGAAAATCAGTTTTGCATTTATTTAGCCTTTAATAATTTTGACAAAAAAAACTCTATGAAACAAAAAAAAACAAAGACCTTATACTCATCTCTATTAAGTGTTGCATTATTCTTATCAGCTTTCATTTCAACCTTTACTGTTTCAGCACAAATACCTAACTGCCAGTGGGGTAAACCCGCAGGAAATGCATTAGTGAGCCGTAAATCTGTAGCTACTGATAATTTCGGCAATGAATATGTAGCAGGATTCTTTCGTCTGCCTTATATTGTATTGAGTGGTGATACATTATTTAATCATGGCACAGGCACTGCCGATTTTTATGTAGCAAAGTACAACCACCTTGGCAACCTTATTTGGGCACGCAGCGGAGGTGGCAGCCAAAACGATTACCCCGCTGGAATAGCTACTGATAGCATTGGCAATATATACCTTACCGGATATTATACCACAGCCTCGCTGGTATTAGGCCATGATACACTAAAGCAGCCAGACAATATTTTCACCATGAAATACGACCCTAATGGCAATGTAGTATGGGCCAGGGGTTCGGTAGGTGCAGGGCTATCAAGTGGCATTGCTACCGATAAAGCAGGGAATAGCTATGTTACCGGAATATTTGGCAATACATATATTGCATTCGACCACGACACCTTGCGTGATGGATTCAACAGGGTATATAACATATTCATCACCAAATACACCCCAGACGGGTCTGTAGCCTGGGTAAGGGGTAATAAAAACCTGGGGCTGCATTCATCTACCCAGATATCTGAAATAAAAATGGCTCCCGATGCAAGCATCTACCTCACAGGTAGCTTTGGTGGTTTAATGCTGGTTTTTGGTAATGACACAGTGAAAAAAGCTGCATTTTCGGATGCCAATGTGTTTCTAATAAAAATGGATAGCAATGGTAATTTCAACTGGGTGAATGGGTTTGGTAATTTCGACATTTATCCCGCACCAGTACTTTGCCTGGATACATCAGGTAATTCCTTCCTATCCTGCAATTTTGGATATTGGGATATGGTATTTGGCACAGATTCAATACCAGGCACCAGCAGTGATGCGATTCTGGTAAAATACAATGCTGACGGAGTACGCCAATGGGCCAGGAAAACATCCTTTAATAGCACAGCTGCCCTATTAGGGGCAGCATGCGACCAGGCTGGCAACCTATATATTACAGGCCAGTTCTCAGGCCATGACTTTACTTTTGCATCAGATACCCTTGCCGTTAATGATACCCAGTCAATGTTCTTAATAAAATACGACAATGATGGCAACCAGCTTTGGGCAAAAGGCGGCGACAGTTGCAATTACGATGCAGCCGTAGCAATAGCTATAGACCCCAACGATAATATTTACCTTACAGGTACCTTCAGCGGCCAACAAATATTACTTGATGATGTATTAATGTATCCTAATGACCACCTGCAGCCCCATTCTTTCTTAGCCAAATACAGTAGTGCGAAAACGGGTATTAATACCATCGCATCGAATTCAGATGTAGTTGTATATCCTAATCCTGCCACTAACAAAAACAATATTTATGTAGCATTCCCGGAACGAACGTACACCCAAATAGATATTTATAATTATATGGGACAGCATGTATATGAATCGACAATTACACCATCGGAAACAACCAATACTGTAGCGACTAACAAACTGATACCAGGAAATTATTTCATTCGTCTGACTGGTAACAATAACATAAAAACACTAGCCCTTATTATCCAGCCCTAGCTTTCAGCTCAAAACATAATTTATTAAGAGGCCCTCAGTTCGCAAGATTCGGAGCCTTAAAACTGTAGATAAAATTTCATAATACACAAAACAATCATCAACCTTAAAAAACAAAAAAAACACAATGAAACAGAAAAAAACAAACACCTTATTTGCGCTTGTACTGTGCGCAACCACTTTGCTAACTACATTAATGGTAAACATTAATACTTACGCCCAAACAATTTCTTGCCAATGGGGGGCAACAGTTGACAATAGTAATATTGGAAGAAAATCTTTAGCCATTGATAAATTTGGTAACGAATACGTGGCAGGTAATTTCTATGCCCCTTTTATCCTGGTAGGCAGAGATACTTTATTCAATCATAGTACCTGGACAAGCGATTTCTATGTTGCAAAGTACAACCATCTTGGGAATCTTATTTGGGTGCGGAGTGTGGGTGGCAGTCAGCATGAATATGCAGGTGGAGTAACTGTAGACCCAATGGGGAATGTACTCGTAACCGGAACATACCAAACATCCCACCTAGTTATTGGCCATGATACCTTACAATGGGGGGGTAATGTGTTTGTGGTAAAATATGATTCGAGTGGTAATGTACTATGGGCAAGGGCAAGTAGTGGGGGTGGTGTGATATCTGGTGGTATAACCTCTGATAATGAAGGCAATTCTTATATAGCAGGCTATTATGGAGGAGCATACATTTCATTCGGCCATGATAGCTTATATGATGGGTTCAACAGGATTGAAAATTTATTTATCACCAAATACAGCCCATCAGGCAATGTATTATGGGTAAAAGGCAATGCTAACCTTGGTGATGGTGCTGAACCAACCGATATTAAATCTACACCCAGTGGAAATATTTATGTGACAGGAAATTTTAGGGGGCGCATGATAGTTTTTGGCAATGATACCCTAAAGAAAGATAGGTTTGTTGATAATAATGTTTTTACATTAAAAATGGACAAAAATGGCAACTTACTTTGGGACAAAGGCATAGGCAATTTCTACAATACACCATTGCCTCTATTAGGTATTGACAACAATGATAATGCAATTGTATACTGCAAATATGTGGATTTGGATTTTGTTATTGGTACAGACACAATAGCGGCAGGACCGGGTGATGCTTTGTTGGTAAAATACGACTCATCAGGGAATTTGGTTTGGGCAAAGAAAAAAACATACCATAGCACCACAAATATTGTCAATATGATTTGCGACCCGTTTGGATACTTCTACCTAGGTGGCAATTTCAATAAAGCAAATCTATCTTTTGGCTCAGATTCGCTGATTAAGAATGATACTTCTGCCCTATGTATTCTTAAATATGATAATGATGGGAATGAGGTGTGGGCAAAAGGGGCTCAAAATAGCGAAAACAATACCCTTGCTGCTATTGCTGCCGACGATTACGGAAATATTTATGTATCGGGGTCTTTTGGTGGCAAAGAAATATTGCTGGATGCGATAACCATTTCAGGTGATACCTCTATATATCAGCACTCCTTCCTGGCAAGGTTAGGCGGGGTTAATGTAGGCGTAGTTAATACTACCCCCTATATAAATAGAGCTATTGTTTACCCTAACCCGGTCAGCACTATTAAAGAAATACATCTTAGTTTTCCTGAAAATGAATATAGCATGGTGGAAATATTCAATAATATAGGCCAAAAATTAATGGAGAGAAACATTGGCCAGGCTGAATCTTTAATGAATTTATCATTGAATAATGTAGTGCCTGGGCAGTATTTTATTAGACTTATTGGGTATAGGAATTGTGAGACATTGCCTCTAATAATCACCAAGTAGGCATTGTTAACAATTCATGGGTGCTAGAAAACAATTTAACCAGCGAGCTTCT
>CANGSR010000429.1 GCA_947456055.1 Chitinophagaceae bacterium | reverse complement strand
ACAGCACCATTTGCCTTATTGATAAATCCATCAGCAGCTAATAATGCCAGAATTAATAATTCCCCTTCTTTTTTATGGAATTCAGTTTGGTAATGAGCAATTCTATCCTTGCAAGCACTGATTTTCTTTGCACTATTGCAACATGATGCTGTATCCATTGCTGTTATTTGCGTAATATCTCTAGGCAAAGTTCGCAAGTCCTTAACAAACGCCGAACGCATGGCTGAGAGCAGGTTTGTATACTGGTAATTAGGTACGTTATCCAGATAGGTAGAGGTTGCAGGGAACATAACCCTTAGTTCAGGATACTGATTAATCAAAAGGGTAAACCTCTCAAAGAAATAGATATCCAGATCCTTTTTGATATAGTCCACATATACCTTGGCCAAGGCCTCGGCTTGTGGTGTTACATCTACGTTGCCCAATTTGGTCAGCAATGCTGCTGCACCTACCTGGCCATTTGATCTAACAGGCGTGTAAATAAATGCAAGTATTGAAAATACTACAATGCAAATACGTTTCATAAATAATTTTTTCACAAAGGAATAAATTATCTAAGTACAAGTCAAGGGGAAAAACACCCTAATCTGAAGATTTTTATACAGTATTTACTCTTTACCTGCCACAACTAATGCGCTTGGATTAATTTTAATAATCTTTAACCATCCCAAAAACCTGATAACATGGTATACAGGGTCGAATTCATACCACTTTACACCAAAATTGATGGATGATGGATATTTGTGATGATTATTGTGGTAGGACTCGCCTAGCATGAGTACATCTACACTTAAGAGGTTTTCGGAAGTATTTTTTAGGATGAAATTCTTATAACCGTATTTATGGGCAAACCAATTGATAATCACACCATGAAAGGCTCCCATGCCAAGGACTATCGGGAAAAGCAGATATACCCATGGGGTACGTGCATAGGTAATAAAGATGGCCAAATAGATGGCTCCCCACATAATTCGGGACACTGCACCATTGGCCCATTTATCAAAAGCAGGCCACTCTGGCAGGTTTTTCAGGAAACGGGGTTCTACTTCTATCTTACCCTTAAAAATACCACTGTAAATATTCCTTGTCCTGATCATCATAGACCAGGCCGTTTTTGAATAAGATGGACTATGCGGATCCAGATCAGTATCTGTATAGGCATGATGCATGCGGTGCATAATGGCATAAGCCCGTGGACTCATATATGATGAACCCTGCGCTATATAGGTAATTATGAAAAACAAACGCTCCATGCCCTTGCTCATCTTAAAAGCACCATGGGCGGCATACCTGTGCTGGAAAAATGTCTGGCAAAAAAGTGACGAATACCATAGGGCAATGAAAAAAATAAGAATAACCATTTCCGGATTTTAACGTAGAAAAAAGAATAGAAAAATGCGGAAAATCAGAGTATAAAAACCCCACAAGTTGGTATTTGTGGAACAGAAAGAAGCAATAATTCGCTAAGTGTCTATAAATAACCTATTAAAAGTAGGCTAATTATTGTTAAGGTAAACACAATACAGAATTTTATGTTATTGGGACAAGGGTTTGGGGATGGAATTAACCATGTGGTAATATTGAAAATAGGTGCCCCAATTAATTAAACTATAACATCACATTAAAACTACATGTTGTTACTTTATTCAAAATTAGCATTATGGGTACAAAGCATAACAAAACATCCATTCTTACAATATGCTTAATGGGCATAATTACTTGTGCTTATTCACAAGGCAAAGAATACACTTTATGCACTTACCATTATTTCAAAAAAGGAGGTATAGCAAGTTCAGAGTGCTATGACAAAGACAAACATTGGGGTAAAGCCTGTGCCTACAATAAACAACATAGCCTCATTTATGAAAAGAACCTTAGGCGAATAGCCGGACATAGTAGTGTGGAATTTGAATACTACCCATCTGGGGCAGTAAAAAAGGCGAAATGGAGTGACGCCCCTGATGCAGGAATACAATGGTACCGCTCCACAACTGAATTTTCGGAAGATGGCCAACAAACAGCTTTTTATGAAGACAGCTATGATGATAGACCTTCTACAACATTACTCAAGCATCAGGAGCAAAAAGTAGAAACCACGGTAAAGCCTAAACCAGCAGACTGTGCTGCCATCTATAGTACAGAATTCTGGATATTGAATACCACTAAGTTCTCCGTAATTGTTAATGCGCACCGCAACAATATGGGGGATACCTCGTTCACCCTAAAACCAGGTGAAAATGTAAAAGGCGGTGTGGTGTATCAGGCCCAATATTTTGATGACCCTGCGAATTATTACCAACTAACTGCCAAACCATCAAAAACTAAAAACCATCAAAAACTAATCATACTACCAGCTGACAAAAAACCTGAAAATATTTCGAAAGAAGTACGGAGGTATTATTTTGATGTAAGGAGGATTATTTGATATGCTAAGGTATTGATATTTAAATATGCTAATCAATACCTACACTAGGCAACCTAAAGTATTGAAGAATCAAATTTACTAGTTTCTTCACCTTCTTGCCTAAACCATTCCCGCTATTACCCAGGTCTTCCTCAAATGATGGGGTACCCATTCTTAATGATACGGGTTCAGTCATTACCCGTTTTTCAACTGCCAATATACTATCATAAAAATGCACAGAGTGCATAGTTTTCGTAAACTTATTGACCGTTAATGAGTTTTGCTTGGAGTGCCATGCATTAATATAGTCAATGAAATTTTTACTGTATTCCATAAAAGAATTAGTCCTTTTATGACCTCCGCCATAATGCAACCAGTAGCAAGTATGCATATCCTCGCACATATACAAGCCATCATCTTTTATATGATCATATAGCTCATCGAATGAGACCCTCATTTGGTTCATCGTGTGGCCGCCATCATCCAGCAGTATATCAACTTTGGGTATTTTCTTCTTTAAATCAGTAAGGAAATTCCTATCCGACTGGGAACCTATATGGATTTCTATATTACCTTTCTCAAAAGCCTTGCAACGTGGGTCAATGTCAATTCCATATATCTTGGCTTTAGGGCCAAAATAATTCTGCCACATTTCGAGTGACCCACCATGGAAAACCCCGATTTCTAAAAATACTATTTCCTTGCCACGGTATTTACTAAAGTGGCGGTCATATATTTCGAAGTAGTGTTTCCATTTGGTAATTAACCTACCACTATTGTTATAGAAATACTTCTCCAGATCATTACTGTATTGTTGATTTTCCATTACCAGCTAAAAAATTATTGAATTAACTCATTCATCATTCACAAATCACCATTGCTCACAAAATCACGTTTATTTATTGGTAAAACCAATACTAATAGCAAAATTATTTCATGAATTGAAGAACAAAAATACAAAATAAAGCACAGCAAACAAATCGGGAAGTACCTAATTGAAGGTGTACACCACATCTGGCTATTCAATAATTGATCCAATAAATATTTACGCTAAATTCTTCACAGGCGGGTATTAACCAACTATAAACTAGTTTTATCGTACATTTGTGAACATCCCAATAGGACAACCTAACTCAAAGCAGATTATTAGTATATGAAATGTAGATTTTGCTCTAAAAATATAGATAAAGTATTTATTGACCTTGGAAGCACCGCTGTTTCAAATGCCTTCCTTACAGAAGAAATGGTTCATCAAAAGGAAGCTATTTACCCCTTAAAAGTATTGGTTTGTGACAATTGCTTTTTGGTTCAGGTTGATGAATTCCAGAAAAAAGAAGAAATCTTCACTTCAGATTATGTCTATTTCTCCTCAGTTTCTGAATATTGGCTTGCCCATTGCAAAAAATACGTTGAAAAAGTAATACCTAAGTTCGGTCTTACCAACAATTCGTTGGTGGTTGAAATTGCATCTAATGACGGTTATTTATTGCAATATTTCAAAGAAAATGACATCCCGGTTTTAGGAATTGAACCAACAAACAGCACTGCACAATTGGCCATCAATAAGGGTATAGATACTATTATTGAGTTTTTCGACGAGGACCTGGCAGATAAACTTGCAGGCAATGGACAAAAAGCCGATTTAATACTTGGAAATAATGTTTTAGCCCACGTACCAGGTCTGAATAATTTCGTGAGGGGTTTGAAAATCCTTCTTAAATCTACAGGTGTTATGACTTTTGAGTTTCCGCACCTGATGAAGCTTATTGAGAAAAAGGAATTCGACACCATTTATCATGAGCATTTCTCCTACTTCTCCTTCTATTTTATT
>CANGSR010000428.1 GCA_947456055.1 Chitinophagaceae bacterium | reverse complement strand
CCTGCTTAAATATCTTACAAGTCTTTAGCAATCTAGATATATCAAGAAATCTCAGGTCATGATCTCTATTTTTGTTAATGTAATTATCAAGTATGTGATCACAATATTGAGAAATCCATTTTATCTCAACTGAACGATTCCTGATTTTAAAAGATGCATTTTGGGTTGACATATTTCATATGTAATATCAGCACAAATATAAAGCTAAATTATCTTCAATCCATAATCAATACTTCATTACCCAGCGAAGGATAATTAATATAGTATTACAAATATATAATACTTCAGAATTAAACCTCTAAATTATCATAGCCTGCTGAATATTACCCCTACATTAATGATGCAATTTCACTATAACATACAATTGTAACCAGACATTCAAATATAACCTCTATTTTTGGGAAGTAAAACCAGTGTATTTAAGAAATACGAACACATCCACTAATTCCATTACAAACTGAGATTATGCCGCTTCAATATATTTCTTTAGATAATTTCCGTGTCTTTAATGAGAAAACCGAGTTTGAGTTTGCGCCAATCACCATACTCACAGGTACCAATAGCTCCGGAAAAAGCAGCCTGGTTGATGCACTAAGGATACTACAGGAATATACAGATGCCATACCCGATTCTGACTCAGATAAATTCTGGGATAGGGTTATCAATCTGAAAGAAGATTATCTCCACAACCGGATAGCCAATTTCAAGGACTTAATCAACTACAACACAGGCAGGGATGAAATAACTTTTGAGTTTAAATGTAATTTCATTGGGATACCAGAAGAAGTAACACTAATAATGGAATTTAAATCCAAAAACGGTAACGGTTATAGTGGTCTTTTAAAGTCTCTTAAATTCCGGAGTTTTGAGGATGTGGTATTTTTCAGTATGGAAATAGATGATCAATCTTTGATTCATTTAGAATTAGATTACCAATTCTTACAAGAGAAATTTTACATGAAAATTAGGCAAGAGATAATTTACTATAATGATGTTATCTCACATAAGAATGATATTGAATATTTAGTTTCCAAATTAATGAAATGGGAGCATTTCTTCCTTAATCCCTTCAAGTTTACATCACCAAATCCATTAGAAATAAGGAATTATGAGCGAATTTTAAAAAGTTTCAATACTGGTCAGCCCTTTTACGACAAAATTATACATTACGAAAAATACAATATCGACAAGCCTGAAGAAACCAATGAATCATCTCAAGAAAAGATAAAAATTAAAGAATTACTAAGTGAGAAACTCCAAATAGCTGTAAAACACAATTATAACATTGATGCAGTACTTATGAATCCTGTTGAAGCTATTACATATTCAAACTTTGAAGATCTACCATACATATATAACAATAATAAAAACCGTGACTTTTTATGGAAATACTTTAACCTCTTGAATGATAATTCAGGTTTAGGATTTAATGATATAGGCGACTATAAAACGGAATTGGGTAAGCTATTTTATGAAAAATTCATTGGTGATAACATCTATAATTCAATTGCTAGTTTAAAAGAGAAATACCAATTCACCTATGTATCATCTACAAGAAACAGCCCTGATAGATTTTATAGAAAGGAGGGTGCAGGGTCTTTTGGTAACCTACTATCTGAATACCTGGATAAAAATATAGAATCAAATGTCGTATTAAACAAATTTCTCAATAAATACCTCTTGCATTTTGATATAGGGGAATCAATAGTTGTTGAAAGAAATGGCGACGGTGTTTTTAACATCCACACCATCAAGCAGGGTAAAAAGATAAACCTTGTTGACCTAGGTTTCGGTATTTCCCAAATAATGCCTATACTATTACAGATTTTATTAACTGCTTTTGATGATAAGGTTAAATCTATAATTATAGAAGAACCCGAAACCAATTTGCACCCTGCCCTTCAATCTAAATTGGCAGATATGATTATTGATGCCTATAAGGTTTTTCAAATTCAGTTTATTTTAGAAACGCATAGCGAGTATTTTATTCGGAAACTACAATATTTAACAGCCCAAAAAGAGATTAATCCAGAAGATTCACAAATTTATTATTTCTATCATCCGGATAATATCCCTAATGGTCAGCCACAAGTGAAGAAAATCAATATAAATAGTGAAGGCGCCATATCTGATGATTTTGGAACAGGTTTTTTTGATGAAGCTGATAATATTGCCATTGATTTATACAACCTTTTTACCCAATCAAGACATAATTAATGAAGCATATTATTTATTGTACCGTTAATTTTTTGGAGGGTTTGTATAAATATATCAACCGACCTATATCTGAATGGATTGAGGATGGGAACAATGAATTAACCATACAACTATATAATTTCATCCATTCCCCCAATGCAATTGTATATACAAATGAAAGCTTAGTGGTTAAATCTAAGACGAATCCCAATTTTAAAAAGCTCTTTAAATCAGGAAAAAAGACTGAACATAGAAGTGCTGATTTTGATTTGCTTATTAGTGACACGTCTCAATTTTTTACAAATATCACCCATCCAAGCCCTGTTTTCTTAATTGACAATCTGGAAAGTTGCAAAGAAATAGGTCATTATGGTGCCTTGGCCTACACTCATGAAAATATAAATAGTTCGTCATTCTTATTTTCCCAATCTGTAGAACATCTTACCAAGGGAAGGATAGGTAATTGGGAGTTTATAAAAAAGTACCGGCACCCATTCAATTCCCTAATCTTAGCTGATGCTCATATCCTTACATCTAAAGAAAGTAAAGAAAATTTGATTGGCTTATTACTCAATCTTTTACCTTCAAAACTTAGCATTCCTTTCGATTTAACAATCATAACAGACAGGGATGTAAAAACAAATAAACCTACCAATAAAGAACTGGAAGAAAATGAAATCCTTAATGCCTTATCTTCTTTACCCTATACAATTAATCTGACCATTATTATAGATAAGATCCACGACAGAAATTTCATCACCAATTATTTATGGTGCAATTCGGGCTATGGATTTGAACTAGTAAAAAATGGAAAAATAAACAGGAATACCCACCTTACATTTTACCCCATCACCTACAATGACAAAAACACAGCAACAAATATCATGTTTTTCCAACCAGCTTTGTTACATGAATATAAAAATACTATTGTAGGTACACCGGAAAAAATGGGTCTACTTACAAATGTTGTTGGGAATCGTAATAATCGATTATTACACTAATCACTCCTCCCTTTCCTTAACCCACTCTTCCCTATGCTTCCGTAAAGGATGCTCTTTCGACTTATTAAATATCATTGGGCCATTTTCCCTGCCTGCACGCCTGGCTCTCTGCTCGTCTTCGGGTAGGTTTTTCTCCTCCATGCATTCATCACTACAGCAACCTTCATAACGGGCGGCGCAAGCCTCACACTGGATAAACAACAGGTGGCAACCATCGTTTGCGCAATTGGTATGGGTATCGCAAGGGGTACCGCAGATATGGCATTGGGCTATTACATCCTCTGTAATCCGCTCACCCAGGCGGTCATCAAATACAAAGTTCTTGCCCTTAAATTTCAGGGGCAGGTTTTCCTCCTTAGCCTTGCGGGCATATTCAATAATCCCCCCTTCTACATGAAACACGTTTTTGAAACCATTGTGCAGCATATAGGCACTTGCTTTTTCGCACCTGATACCACCTGTACAATACATAATGATGTTCTGGTCACGCTTATCCTTTAGCATATCAATAGCCATGGGTAGCTGGTCACGGAAGGTATCAGAAGGCACCTCAATAGCGTTTTCAAAATGACCCACCTCATACTCGTAATGATTGCGCATATCTACAATAATGGTATCGGGCTTAGCCGCCAGCTCATTGTATTCCCTTGCTTTAAGGTATACCCCTGTTTTGGCAGGGTTGAAGTTGGGGTCATCAATACCATCAGCCACTATTTTGGGCCTTACTTTCATCCTAAGCACCCAAAAAGACTTGCCATCATCATCTATGGCTATATTCAGCCTTATACCATTAAGCTCAGGTGCAGCAGCATAGAGCGCAGTCTTGAATGGCTCGAAATTACTTTCTGGCACACTCATTTGGCCATTAATGCCCTCATTGGCAATATAAATACGGCCAAAAACCTTTAACTCATTAAACTTGCGGTAAAGTTCATTCCTGAATGCAGTAGCATCAGGAATATTGAAATACTTGTAAAACGAAACTGTAGTACGGGGCTCGGTTTCAGCGAGCATCCGCTGTTTCAGTTCCTCATTATTCACACGGTT
>CANGSR010000427.1 GCA_947456055.1 Chitinophagaceae bacterium | reverse complement strand
TAAATGCTTTGGGGTCATGGGGGTATTCTGCTATGATATCATAATTAATTACCGATGGCACCTGAACTGTATTGACAGCTGGTTCAGGTGCATTAGTGGATTCTGGTTTCGGTATAGGGTCATTTTTACACGATTGGGAAATAACCAACCAAGCCAGGCAACCAAAAATCTTCAGATAACTACTTCTTAAACTCATAACAAAGAATCATTAATGAAATTGCGCCATGAAAATCATTCATGGCGCAATTTATACAATTTATATGGTAAGACTATTCTATAATAAAGGTCTAAAACCTAAATCTACTTTACTTTGAAATTATGCGGCCTTTGCCTATAGACCCTTATAACAGTACTATTCAAAACCTTAAACGAATACTCCTCCTGCATCTGGAAATCATCAGGGTGGAAACGGAAATTGGTAATAAAATACTCCGAACTATCAGGATGCACCAATTGCAAGCGATTCCTATCCTCTTCCTCAAGCATATCAATGTTATTCTGCATGATTTCAGGATAGATGGTAGTCACATAAATCTTCTTCGATTCATCATTATTCAGAATGTATTTCAAAGCCTGGTAATTACTAACCCCCCAATAATCCATCTCATAATTTTTCCTCAGGTACTCTTCGTCATGCGATACCATCTGGTTGAAATACACTTGTTGGAAAGGATGCGCTTGTACCATAAATCCACAGGTTAACGCTATTTGCAAACCACAAACACCCAATACAACCTTGGTATAAGTCTTGTTCTTTTTTACAAAATCGCTCTCCAATATTTTATTCACCACATAAAGCCCCATCAATATAAATGAAGGATAGATAAAATAAAGGTGTCTCCAATCATCGTAAATAATAGAATGAAACATGTAAACTGATAGGATAGGTGACAAAAAACAAGCTGGATAAAGGATAAAATTCCTGTCTATTGTGTTCTGAAAATAAGCTAGTGGTTTCTGGAAAAAGTCTCTCAATATCCATCCAAAACCTACCAGACCTGCCACCAACCACAAAATTGGGTTGGCAATAATAAACCAGTTAGGGAAATAAGTCCAGGGCAATTTTGCAGCTTCAATAAACTTACCCTGCAATAATATACTACCATTCCACAATTCAAACCTGGATAACTTACTAAAGGATTCGGCAAAATTATGCACAGGGCTCTTCCACAAATAAGGCCATGCAGCCACCAGCAAAGCACATGAACCAAGTACGAACATACCGATATTGAGCAAGCCCTTTGTTGGCTTTTCCTTTTTAATAATGTCATTAACAAGATCAATGAACATAAATATCAGCAAAAAGGCAAACAGCATGATTCCCATAATCCTTATACTGGTGGCATAACCTGTGAGCAAACCTAGTATAAGGTACAAATAGGGCTTGTTTTTGGAAAATGTGAGCCGTGCAAATGCAAGGCAAATGGTGAACATCGATAGGAAGGGTAAGTCCTTACTATTGAAATAGGAATGCGCATAAAGCCTTGGGGCACATGCTAGCAATAGAAAAGCTATTATGGCAAGGTATTTATTCTTAAACAACCTAAGTGCCAAAATATAAAAGGCTAGTGCACTCAACAGAAACAGAATATGCGTCACCAGATGCCTCATGAGGTAGATACCCCTTACATCTTTCAAACCCATTGCTTTCTCAAATACAATCAATGGAATTTCGAAACCAGCACCGTGGTTATCGGTAGGTTTCTGAAACAATTCCTGATTGCCATGAAACATATAATTGTAACTCATCAAGCCAGGCCCACGCTGCAAAGGTTCATCCCAGGCTACTCCATAATCCTTATAGGTAAAGAGACCTATCAACAAAAACACCACAAACAAAATGATGCCTGGAAAATATGGGGTTAATTTCTCTTTAATAGTCATTTTAAACAGGTTAAATATGCATTAATATACCTAAATATAAAAACACCCAAGGGTAATACCATTTGAAATTTCCAATAAAACCCAAAGCTAGGCAGCAGACAATTTCTTTTCAATATTATCAATCATATCCCCAACTTTTTTCCATTTTGGGTGCTCGGCAGAGGTGAACTTAATTTTATAATGTTTTTCCACTGCAATTACCAATTGTATATGGCTGAGCGAATCCCACTCATCAATATCCCTTGCACTGCTATTGCGGGTCAATACGATATCATCATTGCCCAATACATCTTTAAATATTACTTCTAGTTCCTTAAGAATCTGATTTGCATCCATTTGAATAAGTATGTTTATGATTATTAAATTTTCGGATTTTTCTCAAAAGTAGGGCAATTTTATTGTAATGGGAATAGCCTAAAAACAGTCTTTTTCAAAATTGCGGACTAAGCTAATAACAAATGTATTCCAACATTGCCCCAGCATTGCCCCAACGTTGCCCCAACGTTGCCCCAAAATGCCCCATTTTTACCACATGGTACCCAACTGTGATAAATGTCTCGTCCTGATTTTAGTTGACACTATTTGAAGTTAATCCTGCTATTGGTTGACACCTAATTTTCTTAGTCCGGCTTCTGGTTGACACGAAAATACCTAATCCTAAATATAGTTGACATCTTATTTTCCGTACCCCTTTTGGGTTTCCCTGTTTATTGATTTATTGATATTACCTTCACCGTATTGGATGAAGCGGACTGTGGCTCTGCTGAGGAGCAACCACCGAAGGAATAATCCAGTGCGGCATACGTAAGTCAACAATACCGGTTTGCCTTAGGGTGGCCGGTATTGCTGTTTTATACTTACGTGTCCGGCTATATGCCTTAAAAACCTATGCTGGTTGTACCTCATTTTTCTTCCACTTACTCTTTAGTTTGCCTGTTATTTTGTGTGCTTCGTCTGGTGTTAGGTAATCACAACTAGCATGCGGACGCATTGAATTGTACGTATTTATGCCCTTTATGACAGCTTTCTGAGCCAATTCAAAGGATTTATACGATAGGTTTAGTTCAAATTCTCCTTTCAAAATACCATTAACCCGTTCCGCTATTGCATTTTCGTATGGATCACCATTCTCAGTCATGCTGATTGAAATTTTATCCAATGTCAACAAATCAATATAATCCTTGCTGCAATACTGAAGCCCTCTGTCTGAATGATGGATCAAGCTATTGTTACCTCTTCTTAAAAGGCTGTTTGTAGCCATTTTAAGTGCCCTTATCGTCCCGTCCCGCTTAAGGTTCTCCCATAGGCAGTAACCTACTATTTTGTGAGAATAGGCATCCGTAATCAAGCTCAAATAGCAAAACTTATTAATCAGGGAAATGTATGTAATGTCCGACACCCATAGTTGATTAGAACGAAACAGCTCCATTTTTTTGATTAAATTGGGATACTTGTAAAACGGATGATTGGAATCGGTCGTAATGGGCAGCCGTTTTTTCCTTATCCGAACGAGTAACCCGAAGGTCTCAAGTATAGAAAAGAACTTGTCCCTGCCGATGTCAATACCATGTTCCATCAATGGCTTATTGAGCAAAAAAAACAGTTTTCTACCACCAAGACGAGGCATTTCTTTACGTATTTCTGTTACCATTTTGATGATTATTACATGCTCTAATGCATGTCGGGCTTCATTTTTAAGATGCTTATAATAAGCCTGTCGGCTATAACCAAGTGCATAGCATATTGCCCGGGAGCATTCATCCGGATACAATTGCTTTACTTTCTGGATGACTTGGTGCCAGGTTTTTTTCGGATTTCAATTTGAAGGGTTTGTTCTGCCACATCAATCATCGTTTCCAGGCAAATTATCTTCAATTTCGCAAGGCGAAGCTCCTCTTCAAGTCCTTCTTTTGGCTTCGGCACCGGGAGGTCGGCACCTGCCAATTCAGGCTCTTTTTCTAATAGTTCCATTGCAGTGGAAGATAACATTTGTTCCTGATCTTGCTTATACCATTCCTCCCATCGTGCGATTGCAGAGTGACCAAGATTATATTTTCTGGATAGCTCTCCAGAACTCAACACTCCTGAATACCACTCAAGAATGACTTTCCTTTTAAAGGAAGGCTCATATTTCGAAGGTGACCCTCTTTTGACTATTTTGATTTTTTTGTCCATATACACGCTTTTGCGTGTCAACCTATGTTAGGACAAGACACACCTAGCGGTAGGCAGGTATTAGTAGGATTTTAGTACAAGGAGGATTCTCACCATTATACTTATTTATATAAAAAAGAGGAAAGGCTCCACGCCTTTCCTCTTTTCACATTTTAATATATCAACGACTATTGTTTAACAATGGTCT
>CANGSR010000426.1 GCA_947456055.1 Chitinophagaceae bacterium | reverse complement strand
GTTTTTCATAAATAATAAGCATTTTTCACAGCCTAAATTTCAGGAGGATATCCCGTATTTCGGAATAAAATGAAGGTTTTCTTTGGTCTTTTATCCATAAATTAAAGTATAAATCAATAAAGGTAAAGTAGTACTTAATGCATATTGAACGAGATTTAGCAGTATCATTTTCAACAGATAGATATGCAAGCTACACAGTTAATTTACCATCAGTAGGTCTTAAGTAAATGTAAATTCTCAAAAGACAATATTGAACAATTCGCCGTACATTGCTAATGAAATATTTTTTATCATTTGAAAATATACTACAAAATCTTATTTTTAGTGATGTTGCCATTACTGGCATTTGCGCAATCATTGATGCAAAACATTCATTTTGATTTTAAGGGAATTGAAGATGGATTATCTGTTACTACTATAGATTGTATTTATGAGGATAGAAGAGGGTTTATTTGGCTAGGCACACAGAATGGCCTCAACAAGTATGATGGGTATAATTTTGTGAAGTTTCATCATAAAAGAAATGATTCAACATCACTCGGTGAGGATTATATCAGAGCAATTACCGAGGGTGATAATGGTGATTTATGGATTTGTTCATATAGTGGTGGTGTAAGTATATATAGCCAGAAGACCGGTTTGTTTAGCCAGATAGTTCATAAACCTGGTAATAATAACTCGCTAATTGATAACCGGACAGTTTGCATACTGTATACCCGTGATAGAAACTTCTGGATAGGAACAGAACATGGATTGAGTTTTTACGATCCCGCTAGAAAAATATTTAAAAATTATTCTGATTATCCCGACCAAAGAATAATTGATTATCGGGTAAAGTCGATATGTGAGGATAACAATAGAAATATTTGGATAGGTACTGCCGATGGCACTATTGTGCAATACAATCCCTCCGGAAAGGTTATTTCTTTAGACCGGCAGATATTTCTAAAACATGGCATAAATACAATTAATTGCATATTCTGTGACAGTGATAACATCATTTGGGTTGCAAGTGACCAAGGATTATTTTCAATGAATGTAAATAATGGGGTACAAATGCCATGCTTAAATGAAACATATATTTTCAAGGGCACTACCACAAAAAATAAAGAAGTCAACACAGTTTGCCAGGACAAAAATGGACAAATTATAGCAGGGACAAGTAACCAAGGAATATATATAGTGAACCCTAATGAGAAGAAAAAAATTGTCCATTGTGTAAATGACCCTAGGAACCCAAGAACATTACGCAGCGACAATATATATAATGTATTTTCTGACAGGAAAAATAATTTATGGGTAGCAACAGAAGCCGGATTGAATATACATTTTAACAATAAAGAGAAATTTCTGAGCTATTCAAGTAATACGGATGATATTTTCGATAAAATAGGGGCTGTTTGGGGAATCTACTCTGTTGATTCCACTATATATATCGGAACAACTAAAAGATTATTGCAATTAAATAGCAAAAACGGCAAACTCATAGAGTTAAAAAGCAAAAACATCTTTAGATATAAAAACCATTATTGCTTTTTTAAAATAAATAACAGAATACTGGTAGGTACTGCTGATGGGATTGAGCAATTTGAAATTGGCAATGAAATAAAGTCCTTGTCGAGATTGCAGGATAAAGAACTCTCTGTTATTAACGAAAAGAGATTATGTGTAATCATCCGGTATGATTCTTCATCGCTGTGGCTTGGCACTTACGACGACGGCCTTTACCTTTGGAATTACGAAAAGCATACAATACGAAAATATCCTGCCAGCATAGCGAATGGCAAAGCAATTGCCAATGAAGTAATTAATGTAATTTATAAAGGCACAGATGGAACTTTCTGGTTCGGCACGGATAATGGATTTAGCCATTATTATGCATCAAATGATAGCTTTGCCAACTTTTATCCCAGCGAAAAAGATTCCAATTCAATAAGCAAAGAATATGTTTATTCATTTTATGACGATTCTGTAAACCTTTGGATTGGGACATATGGTGGCGGACTTAATTGCATGAAGAAGGCAACTGGTAAATTTAAGGTTTGGACCGAAGAGCAGGGCCTTGCCGACAATGCTATATATGGGATATTACCGGATGAAAAAGGCAGATTGTGGATGAGTACAAATCATGGTATCAGCTGTTTCGATAAGTCAAACGGGCAATTTAAAAACTATACTGAAAGCGACGGTTTACAGTCGAATGAATTTAACCATTGGGCATTTTATAAAAGTAGTGACGCTACATTGTATTTTGGTGGGGTGAATGGTATCTCAAAAATCGGCGGCGGGCAAATTGCCACAGATACTACAATCCCGCCGGTGCTAATTACCAGCATTGGGGTTTCCGACCAGCCTTACTACTCTGGCATCAATATTAGCGATGTGCGGGAGATAAAACTATCCTATCTGGAAAATAAAATAAATTTCGAATTTGCCGTACTAGATATGGCCTCCAGCCACCAAAACAGGTATAGGTATAAACTTACACCTATTGATAAAAATTATTGTACAGAAACAGGCAGTAATAGAGTTGGATATAGTAATTTATCGCCAGGGAAGTATGTTTTTACAGTAATAGGCTGTAACCATGACGGCACCTGGAACACAAAGGGCACATCAATAGATATTATTATATATCCTCCATTTTATAAAACATGGTGGTTTGTTGCCGTAATCATTACCTGTATAATTGCTATCATAATCTCGGTATACAAATACAGGGTAGGTCAGATTCTGAAAGTACAGAACATGCGCAACCGCATAGCCCGGGACCTCCACGATGATATAGGTGCTGCACTGGGAAGCATCTCAATATACAGTTCTGTTGCACAGAACCGCATTGTAGGGCAACAGCAAGGCGTAGTTGATGTATTGGAGAAAATTGGCAATACTTCAAGGGAAATGATTGACAATATGAGCGATATTGTGTGGAGTGTAAACCCGGATAATGATACTATTGAGCAATTGGTATTACGTATGAAATCCTTTGCCTCAATGATCTTGCCAGTCCGTAATATCAACTACGACATACATGAAGACCTTGCAAATGAAAAAGTGAAATTTACTATGCAGCAACGGAAAAATATATATTTAATATATAAAGAAACAGTTTATAATTTAGTTAAATATGCCGATTGCTCTGACGTGCAAATAAGCCTGGTGGTGCAAAATAAAAAATTCTCAATGGTAATTGCAGATAATGGACGAGGCTTTGATATTGATAAAATTACCCCACGGAACGGCAACGGGCTGAGAAATATAAAGTTTAGGGCAAAAGAAATCAATGCACATATAGAGATAATATCAAATACCTCTGGTACCAAAATAATATTGGAAACATAAAACTACCAATAATGGTAGTAGATGCACATGGCATAAACCACTATTTTAGCAAAAGTATGAACATCAACGTTGTAGCATTTGATGATAATGACCATATCTGCGATTCTTTGAGCATGTTGCTAGGCGATGCGCCGGGTATAGATCTGAAGGCATGCCTGCGCGATTGCAATTCAGTAGTGGCAGATATGCACTTATTTAGTCCCGACGTGGTAATAATGGATATTGATATGCCGGGGCTGAATGGCATAGAGGGTGTAAAGCTTATCAAAAAGCACTTCCCTGCTATTCAGATTCTTATGCAAACAGCTTTCGATGATGATGTGAAAGTCTTTGCGGCTATACAAGCAGGGGCAACGGGCTATATATTAAAAAACACAAAGCCACTGAGCCTGATAGATGCCATTTATGAAGTTTACAATGGCGGGGCCCCCATGACCCCGGCAATAGCCAGGAAGGTATTGTTCCAGTTTAACAAATTTGCATCAGAGATACCTAAAGAGGAATATAACTTAAGTGTCAGAGAGTCAGAGGTCCTGGCATTGCTTGTTAAGGGATTTTCTTACAAGATGATAGCCGACAAAATGAATATCACTTATGATACCGTAAGAGCCCATATGAAAAAAATCTACGAGAAACTCCATGTATCATCTATGACAGAGGCTGTTGCGAAAGCTATTAATAAAAAACTGTTTGATAAGTATTAGAGGCAGATTAAATTGAACTTCGCCTTACGAATAGCTACCTGTCATCACCCCACTTTGACACTGAATAATGATATCCGTTTTTAATTAGAATTTATTTACCACAACTGGAATATGGTATTCCCTGTCTTTCCTTTTAAAAATTATCTAATAACCATTATTAAAGGCCAGCCTTACTACCACATTTGGTAATAGAATGCCTTCAATTTT
>CANGSR010000425.1 GCA_947456055.1 Chitinophagaceae bacterium | reverse complement strand
TGAGTCCGCTTGACTCCCTGATGCCCATACCCGCTGGCACACCACCTACTAGCCAACTGCCTATTACAGGGTGATTACCTCCGAAATCCGGTAATTCGGCATATTCTTGTATCACATAGCCTTCTTCACCGTATTCACCACCAGTTTGTTCTATTACCTGGCCATTTTTTACAATCTTTATGTTAGCCCCCTCACGTGAAAAAATAGGCTTTTGTACATACATTCCAGGTCGGTATAACACTTCGGTCGGGCTATAGGTGGCAGGCAGTATGTACTTACTTTTAGGAAAGAGTTCGTGCAGGTAAACGAGTAACATTTTATTGCTCCATAGGGCTTTATATGCGGGTTCTATCCACAATGTAGATTCCCGACTGGCAGACAGGTATTTGCCAAATTCTTCATGAAACATCCATTCGTAAGGGTAAAGCTTAAAGATATTACCTATCGGGGTACCGTCAGTTTTATAAAATTCACCCTTGTCATCTACGCCTATTTCATTCATATAAATGAAGTCGGACTTAATACCAGCCTGGTCAGCTATATCCTGGAGGTATTTAGTGGTCATCAGGTCTTCAATATTATCACTGGCACAGGCAAAAGTGAGCACTTTGGGATGGTAAAAATAAGGAGCGCATACCTTCATATGCGCCATCATTTTTTCATGTATAGAATTAAACTGGTCAAAATTGCTATTATAATCTTGCAGCCAGTACCACTGAATCACGCTGGCTTCTAGTAGTGATGTTGGGGTATCGGCATTGAATTCCAGTAGTTTTATATCACCATTGTTGAAGGCGAGGTCCATACGACCATAAAAGCTGGGCATATCCTCCTTCCACGACCAGGAAATGAGGTCGGCATATTCTTTCGGGATAAAGAATTTATCCCAGAGATTATTTTTGATTACATGCTCCACAACTACCATACACATTTCGAAAATCTCATTGGTTGCAGTTTCAATGAGGTCAACCTCTGCACCAGTAAATTCATAAGCCGCAGTTTCGTTATAGTAGGAGTCCTGCTTATAAAACAAGAAACCCTGGTCTTTTATTTTTTGTTCCCAATCTTTACGGGGCGTAATTGTGTGACGGAGCAATTTTTCTAAGTTAAAAGTTAAAAGTTAAAAAGTATTTCAAAGTCAAAATTCAAAAGTTAAAACGTAATTTTTAAAAGTCAAAAATTAAAAGTTAAAACGCACAATGAAAATATCAAATTATTATACGAAGGTAGCCCATTTAATTTGATATACTAATAAAGGTATGCTACTCTAAGTTATTGGATTTTAAGCAAATACACTATTCACCAGCTGAGTGAGCTGAACCGCCAAAACCTCCTGACCTCACTCTTCCTGTGGATGCCCTGGGAGAAAAGCCGGGGCTGGAAATCTCAGATGAACTTGCAGGGGCATACTCACTTGTATTAATCATATTATTGGTCCGTAATGGATACCAGCCACTACCATAATACCGGTAGTAGTGATAGCCGCCATTCCTATATACTGATGTATCATGGGTATTTCCCTTCTCGTCTTTGCCATAGGTCCACTCGTCTTTAGGGCCACTGCATGATGATATTGCAGCCAGCAAAACTGTTGAAAGTATGATTTGTTCCGATTTTTTCATCTAAAAATATCTGGTATGTTATGTTAAGCCTTAGGAACTATGATTATATAAAGTCCATCATATGACTTGTTCTTTTTCTTTTCTACTGCGTTACAATCCCGCCAATTAGCGGGATAAATAGGTTGCTATTCCCAGATTTTGTGCCTTGCATAAAAGAAAAATACCTGCGCACTATGGTAGACTTTTTTTAATCAACGTTCCTTAAAAAGTATTTGGTATCCTTTATTTGGAAAATGCTTTTTGGAAAAAAAAAACTAAATCTAAGGAATAATCTTTTTCACCGGTACGGAATGTGTATAATTGTTTTAATAATCGGAATGTTCTTTTCCCTATTTCTAGCTTTTTAAAAGTCTTGCATTATCTGGTTTTATAACATTAATATTAGAATAATAATAATCGCAATGGTAGATTCAGGTTAAAAACGTCACAAAGTAGAAGCGGTAGCCGTACGAATTTGCTAAGACTATTCATTTTTGAAAAATATCTTTAATTCTTTGGTTTCCAATATCTGTATTTTATCTTTAGGCCAAAAACCACCATATGAAATTTGCCTATGTACTTTTTGTTCTTATCTATTTTGTATTACCTGCATTTGGTCAGGAGTTAATGGAAGTGAAATTTGGGAAAATTGGTAAAAATGACCTTTTAGTAAAATCATATCCTATAGACACAAATGCAAACGCTGTAATACTTTATGAAAAAGGAGATGTGTCATTTGTGCCTAATAACGAAGGATTTTTCGCTATCCAATATAATATATTCAAGAGGATACACATACTTAAGAAGGCGGGTTATGATTTGGCAAATGTTGAAGTGCCATTATATTATAATAATGGGGCAGATGAAAGGTGTGATAACATAAAGGCGGTGACCTATAATCTTGAAAATAACGAGGTTGTGGAATCGCATTTGGATAACAAGAGTGTTTTTTTAGAAAAAATTGATTTCCATAACCAATTGAAGAAGTTTACTTTACCTAATGTAAAGGAAGGTTCAATCATAGATTATAAATATACTGTTACTTCAGATTTCATTTTCTATATAGACCAATGGAGTTTCCAGAGTACCAAAGCTCCGAAATTATGGAGCGAGTACAATGTTAATGAGCCTTATTTTTTCGATTACCTCATGATTCCAAAGGGGAATCAATTATTTGCCATCAATAAAAAGACTACTAAGTCGGAAAATTATTCAATAAGGGAAAATTCGAAGGCTGGATCGGGTGACCAAACTACTTTTTCCTGTAATGAAACCCGGTCTACATGGGTAATGAAAGATGTGCCTGAACTGAAAATTGAGAATTTCAGTTATAACCCAGCGAACTTTCTTTCTGCTATAGAATTTAAGTTGTCTGCAATGAGGCAGCCACTTGTTTCAAGGGATTTAAAGCAATCGTGGCCCGAAGCAACAAACAAATTAATGGGTAATGAAAATTTTGGTGCAGGATTGTATAGTAACAAGAACTGGTTGAATGATGGGGTTTCGTTATTATTATTGAATGGAGGTAATGATCAACTTGCGAATGCAACAAGGATATATAATTATGTGAGGGATAATTATAAATGCATTGGTGAATCAAAATCTATTTACCTGAGCCAATCACTAAAGAATACGTATAACGAGCATAAGGGTTCAGTACCCGAAATTAATTTGCTGCTTACAGCCATGCTTAGGCATGCCGGTATTGATGCCGAACCGGTTATCATGAGTACTACAAAACATGGATATACCTATCCACTTTATCCTATGCTATCAAGATTCAACTATGTTGTATCGAGGGTAATGATAAATAATACCAACTATTTCCTGGACGCAACCCAACCACTAAAGTTTGGGGTATTGCAACCCGCTTGCTATAACGGACATGCAAGGGTAGTTAATGAAAACGCCACTCCAATGGCCTTTCTGGCAGATTCTATCATCAATAAGAGTATGTCATCGTTGTACATGACCTATGATTCTACGGGTAGTTTTCAGGGGAAGGTTTGGCAAACACCAGGTATTTATAGCTCTTATAATATAAGGAAAATCATTAAAGAAACCAGTGAGGATGATTATTTCAAATCCATTAAGAAGGGAGTTGTTAATGATATTGAGTATGTTTCTAAATCTATTGATTCTGCCAATAATCCGGATGTGCCGTTAAAAATTAAGTATAGTTTTAAGACTCCACCCGAAAAAGCGAATATTCTTTATTTTAATCCTATGGCCATGTTCGCCTTGAAATCAAATCCGTTTTATGAAGAAAATAGAAAATACCCAATAGAATTACCCTATAAAACCGACGAGACCTTTTTTGCAAACATGATTGTTCCTGCAGGTTATAAAATTGATGAGCTACCTGCATCAATGAAGCTGAAATTGGATGACGAGGAAAATGGCTACTTCGATTATGTTATAGATACTACGGCCACGACAATAGCTTTTAAATCGGTATTGAAAATAAACAGGGCATATTTTCATGCTGAAGACTATGAATTATTAAGAGAGTTTTACAAAATGGTTTTAAAGAAGCAAAATGAACAAATTGTTTTTAAGAAAAAGTAGTTGGCTTATATGATGAGTATGAATAGTGTCGTTTTCATGGAACTTAATCAAAAATAGGACAACAGCCGTACGGAGGCCTCACCCCGGCCCTT
>CANGSR010000424.1 GCA_947456055.1 Chitinophagaceae bacterium | reverse complement strand
CATGCCTGGCCTATTATGATTACTATAATGGTGGCAAAGCTTCGGTTGGCTATTTTGATGGGACAAATTGGAATTACGCAGGCAATCCGGATTTTTCTTTGGGTACAGCTGCTTATATATCATTGGCTATTGATGCGAATGGCAAGGCATATGCTGCATATGGGGATGGCGGTTATCATAATAATGCAACTGTAAAACAATTAAATACCTATTCATTGCCTGCAATTACCGGCGGCGGAATTGTTTGTCCCGGTTCAACAACATCTTATAGTAATACTACAAGTGGTGGGGTTTGGAGTAGTAGTAATAATTCTATTGCTACGGTAGGATCATCTACAGGTATTGTAACAGGTGTTGCGATAGGTTCTGCATTAATAAGCTATGCACTTACCGGTAGTTGTATTGTTACTAAAATAATATCTGTAGTAAATGCTCCTGCTATTACTTCAGTGAGTCCGTTATATGCTAATCCTAATTCCACTATCACCATTACAGGTAGCAATTTCAATCCCACCTTATTAAGTAATGTTGTTTATCTGGGTGCCACAAAAGCAACTGTAACAGCTGCTACTCCAAGTTCCTTAAGTGTTACTGTTCCATATGGAGCTACTTATATGGATGTGTCAACCAATAACACTACATGTGGGCTAATTGGATACTCCGGAATCCCATTCCTTCCTTCATTTGATAATAGTACCTATGTATCAAATGGTGTGAATTTCGATCCGAAATTTGATTATTCAACTCCTGTCCATCCTCATTTTGCCGAAATTGGCGATATTGATGGTGATGGCAAACCAGATCTGATAACTTCAAGTGAAACATCCAATACGCTATCTATTTATAGAAATATCAGTACATCTGGAACTATTAATTCTGGATCATTTGGTTCAAGGGTAGATTTTACAACAGCCTCTGGTCCGGGACATATTGCATTGGCCGATTTTGATGGTGACGGTAAATTAGACATTGCCGTTTTGGATTATTTGGGTAATTCGGTTTCGGTTTTTAGAAATACTTCAGCTTCTGGGGTCATAAATTCTAGTTCTCTAACGGCTAAAGTGGATTTTGCAACCGGCACGCATCCTTTTGGTATTGCTGCATTGGATTTTGATGGTGATGGCAAGGTCGATATAGTTTGTGGAGACCAGGGCGATTCCAAAATATCAGTATTTAGAAATACTGGCAATGTTGGAGTTATAAATAGTAGCACATTTGCTACTAAAGTTGATTTTGTAACAGGGATAAATCCGCAAGGGTTAAGTGCCGGTGATATTGATGGTGACGGTAAACCTGATATTGCCATAGTAAATTTGGGAAGCGTAGGAGATGGTACAACTGTTTCTGTATTCCGTAATACGTCTAGCCCAGGATCATTTAATACAGGGTCATTGGCAGCCAAGGTAGATTTTACAACAGGAACAGGGCCATATGGAGTTTTAGTAAGTGATATAAACGGTGATAATAAACCAGACCTTGTTGTAGCTAATACTGTAGCTAATACAGTTTCTATACTTAATAATACCTCATTTGTTGGTTCAATTACCTCGTCTTCATTTGCAGCAAAGGTTGATTTTACAACAGGTATTAATCCCTCTATGCTGGCCGTAGGCGATATAAATGGTGATGGAAAACCCGATGTGGTAATTACTAACAATGGTACTAATACAGTTTCAGTATTTAGAAATACATCTTCAGCGGGTATTGTCAATAGCAGCACATTTGCTGCTAAGGCAGATTTTCTAGTTGGCGGAACCGGACCAGACGGGGTGTCGGTAGGTGATCTTGACGGTGATGGCAAACCGGATATTGTCGTAGCGAATACCGGGGCAAATTCAATGTCACTATTGAGGAATAATTTATTAAGATTAATTACCGGTCCAACAAATGTTTGCGTTGGAAGTACTATTACACTTACTGATTCTACATCAGGAGGCACATGGACCAGCAGTAACATATCTGTAGCCACAGTAGGCACATCATCAGGCTTTGTTACCGGGGTGACAGCAGGAACTGCAATTATTAGTTATACCGTTTCTACAAGTTGCTGTACTTATATAACGCCAAAAGTTATAAATGTTTACCCTGTACCAGTGGGAGGAACAGCCCATGTAAGTCCGATTTCCGGAAATAGCACTACGGATTTTACTTTGAATTTAACAGGCACTTCAGGATCAATTTATGGCTCATGGCAATGGCAATCTTCAAATACTGGCCTTCCTGGTTCATGGATTAATATTACTGGAGCTACAAATGAAACCTATAATTTCACAGGTATTACGTCCTCAGTGCAATATCGTTGTTTTGTATTAATGCCTTGTGGATCCTCTGATACCTCATCTGCAGTATCAATATATTATATTTCATGCTATCCAAATCTGGCAACCGGCTGGACAAATGTCAATACAACAGCTACCTTTTCTTACACTGGTTCGATACAATTTTGGACTGTTCCTGATGGTGTGACAAGTATTAATATAGATGTCCAAGGTGGTAAAGGTGGTAGCTCATGGGGGGCTGGAGGAAATGGCGGAAGGGTGCAATCAACTATTAATGTAACACCCGGGCATGTATTGCGGATATGTGTTGGAGGACAGGGCGCAAATGGAACAGACTATGGTATGTATAATTTAGGAGGTGCTGGTTTTGCAGGTTTTGGTGAAGGCAATGGGGGAGATGGCTTTGGTGGTGATAGTTACTACACATCCTCAACCACACCTGTACCCGGGTCTGGAGGAGGGGGCGCAAGCAGCATTATGGATGTTACAACTAGTACTTATTTGGTATTTGCTGGAGGAGGAGGTGGTGGAGGCGTTCAATATGGTAAATATGGAGGAGCAGGAGGAGGATTAACCGGAGGTAGAGGTTGGATTTACGGATGGCCAGGGACTTCAACCGCTGATGGAAATGGAGGCAGTTCGAGATCGGGTTCCGCGGGTTATAGCTGGGTTACAGGAGGTTCATTTGTGGCAGGTTCAGGCGGTGGAGGTGGTGGTTACTTTGCTGGTGCAGGAGGAAATTATGGCGATGGTGGTGGAGGAGGATCATCCTATACTCATCCTATTTATGCCACAGGTGTAACTCATACCCAGGGATATAATTCGGGTAATGGTCTTGTTGTTTTTACTTATTTGGGTGATTCAGCGTTACTTGGAATAAATTCACTGAATATTTCTGGTGAATATGGCACCACATTAAGTGATAACTCAATAGTATCAAGTATTACAAATGGGTATGGGTATGCTAATCATACATCAATTTCACCAATAACTTTGGGAAGGGGGAGTAGCTATTTAGCTACAGCTAATTGGGGTCTGATAAGTTCATATCAGGAAACCCAGGCTTGGATTGATTTTAATAATGATGGGATATTCCAAAACACTGAAGCGGTTTCCCCGGTAAGTGGTTATAATTCTATATCAACCCCAAATCCAACAATATTTAATATTTCAATTCCTTCTGGTGTTTCAACGGGCTTGCACTTTATGAGAATCAGGGGTATTCAGGAAAATTCAGATTCCGTAAGGAGTTTATCTGGGGCCCTAGATCCCTGTTTGTCAAGCTATGGTCATATAGCACCGTATTACAAAAATGGTGATGTAGTTGACTATATAGTTAATATCCAGTCAGTCGTCTGTTCTGGAACCCCGTCATCTGGTATAATTGCGGCTACTTCTACCTATGGATGTTCAACCTACACTACTAGTTTGTCGCTCACTGGTGCAAGTACATTGCCAGGAATTGTATATCAATGGCAGTCCTCTCCTGATAATATATCATGGTCTGGCATAACAGGTGCTACATCAAATTCTTATGTTGCGACAATTAGTTCAAGTATCTATTATCGTTGTCAACTTACTTGTACAAATTCAGGTTTAACCTCAGTTACTCCAGGTAGATTATTCATTATTCCGGTTTTAGGTACAATTTCTTCTTTAGGATCGGATACTATATGTGTAGGGGCAAATGTTTCAATGGCTGATACGACAAGTGGGGGAGTATGGTCATCAGGTAATACCACTGTGGCTTTTGTTGGCACTACAGGACTAGTAACCGGGGTTTCAACAGGTAGTGCCATAATTTCGTATACTGTAAATTACAGTTGTGGAAGTCTAGTCAAAACCAGGAGTATAGCAGTCAATCCATCACCCGATGCAGGTTCTATAACAGGTACTACCACACTCTGTGTTGGGGGGACAACTACCTTACATGATGCAGCAAGTGGAGGAGTATGGCGCAGTAATGATATTACCGTTGCAGCAAT
>CANGSR010000423.1 GCA_947456055.1 Chitinophagaceae bacterium | reverse complement strand
GGTCTACTGCCGGATTACCAAAAACATAAACCTTACGGCTTACTGAAGTATCGGGGCAGGCACGGTAAAGAGCTTCGGCTGTAACGGTTAAAACACCTGTCATATCGAATGAATGTGTGACCGGGTTAATATTTGCTGCTGATTCCCCATCACCAAAAGTCCATAAAATACCCTTATTACCAAATAATGAATAATCGGCAGTAAAAGTTGATGCTGTACCCCTACAAAAAACAGAGTCTGTTAACTTCATGCTTATAGCACTAATAGAATCTACAGATAGAACGATATTGGCTGTATCGAAGCAAGGAACATAGTTGGTAACTGCAAGCTTCACATTGTATATTCCTGAATTATTGAAAATATGAACAGTATTCAAAGTATGGTCGAGTACCCCATCGCCATAAATCCATGTATATTGTAAGGCGGTACCAGAAGAAGTGTTGGTAAATGTAACTGGCTTACCCTGACATAAAAAGGAATCAGGAACAGCATTGAAACCTGCATGTATCAGATTATCAACATTCACCGATTGGGTAAGGCTATCAAAACACTTTGTATTAGTAATTATCAACTTAATATTATACACCCCGGGCAGGTAATAAATATGAACCGGGTTAGTTGCGGCACTTGTGCCACCATCCCCAAAATCCCAAAAATAAGTAAGGTCAGATGCTGGTGAAGATGTATTGGTAACTACGAGAGTATCTGCAGCGCATGATTTAATGAGGTTAAATGTAAAACCTGGAATTATTGGTGGTGCTACCAGCCTTACAGGACCAAGGGTGTTTGAAACACAAACCCCGCCTGTACGGGCTACAAAACCAGTATAACTACCTTCACAAAGACCTGTAATAGTAAATGTACTATCTGAACCAATTACGCCAGATACCACAGGTTGGGGAATACCATTATAATTGTAACTAATGGTATCTGTCTGTCCCGGATGTAATCCATATAAAGTTACTGAACCATCACAAAAACCACACTTAGTAGGATTTATAAATGAAATTGCACGCATGGTAAAAGGAGGCACAGTAAGATTGGCCGGGCCCAGTGTATTTGAAACACATACACCAGCAGTACGAACAACAAAATTATCATACAATCCAGCACATAGGCCAGTAATCACTATTGTACTATCAGAACCTATTAAATGTGCAAATACTGGCTGGGCCACCCCGTCTTTTGTGAAACTTACAGTATCGTTCTGGCCTGGATGTAAACCATAAAGTGTTATTGTACCATTGCATATGCCACAATAATCAGGATTTGTAAAAGATAATGCCCGAACTGTGAATGGAGGAACCGTTAATGTTACCGGCCCCAAGGTATTCGAAATACAATTACCTCCTGTGCGGGCAATAAAATTGGCATAAGTACCCTGGCAAAGACCGGTTATTACAATCTGGCTATCAGAACCTACTAACCTAACTACAGGTGGCTGGGGAACACCGCCTAGTGTGTATAGTATACTATCTGTTTCACCTGGATATAAACCATATAATGTTATAGTCCCATTACAATTTCCACAATAATCAGGATTAGTGAAACTAATGGCCCTCATAGTAAAAGGTGGAGTAGTTAAAGTAACAGGACCCAATAAATTTGAAATGCATGACCCTCCGGTACGGGACTGAAAATTGGCATAGGTACCTGCACATAATCCGGTAATGGTGGCTGTACTATCAGATGCTATCACCCTTACTACCGGTGGCTGTGGAACTCCACCATAGGTATAAGTTATGGTATCAGTAATACCCGGATGTATACCGTATAATGTAATAGTACCATTACAAACACCACAATATACTGGATTAGTGTAGCTGATAGCCCTCATTGTAAATGGAGGTGCGGTTAAGCTTACCGGCCCCAGAATATTGGAAGTACAAATACCTGCTGTTTTTGCATAAATATTTGAATAGACACCTGCACATAATCCTGTTATAGTCACTGTGCTATCGGCTGGTATTGTACGAACAACAGGAGGTTGTGGCACACCGCCAAAACTGTAATAAATAGTATCGAGTTGGCCCGGATGAAGACCAAAGATTTTAATGGTACCATTACATACCCCACAATAATCGGGATTTGTTGTAACCAGAGCCCTCATTGTAAAAGGAGGTGGGGTAAGATTAAAAGGACCTAAACTCGCAGATACACAATAACCGTAGGTCACAGTAAAACCTGAGTACAAGCCACCAGGCAAACCTGTAAGTGATATTGTGCCGCCAGCAGCTACCGTGCGAACAATAGGTGGTTGGACTACTCCGTTATAGGAGTACTTAATAGTATCACTTGTTCCAGGTGTAAGACCAGAAATCGTTATACTACCATCGTTAATCCCGCAATATGATGGATTGGTAAAAGTAATAGTTGGTGCAGGTGGAGTAGGTGCTGCTATGGTTAAAGTCACATATGCTTTGCAGGTGCTTGGCAATGTAGGCCATATTACCAGGGTATAAGTACCTGGTGTAAGACTATCGGTAAAAGGTGATGTTACACCTGTAAAAGTTGATATTGTATCCCCAAGCGCATTAACCACTTTTACTTTCCACGGGGAACCCAGGCCAGAAGGTATAATACTTACAGCAGCCTTCTTAAGGCATGTAGCACTAGTGAGCAAGGTATAGGAAATATTGGGTGCTGCCATTATTGTAACAGTATACGCCAGGGTTTGCACACCCGACAGGGGACAGTTATTATCCCTAAAAGTTACATAAAAAGTATATGAACCTGTAGCTACACCTGTAGAGTTCCATGAAAAAGTCCCAACCGGAGTATGTGTACCATTACCAGTCACATTAAAAGTAGCACCTGTAGGCAACCCGGCCGATGTCATAGTGACATAAACAGAAGTATCAGGTCCGGTAGGACTTATGTGAAAGGAAAATGGGCCTGAATTCTGGCAAATCTGGAAATGGGTACTATCAGTAATAGTTCCTCCAGTGGCAGTAGTCATACCAGCACCCGGCAAAGATGAGGTACAGGTAAGCACCAGAAAAGTCATTTCGCGCTGGCTGGAACCAACAAAAACACCACCACGGTATTCCCTTACATTATATACTACCAGAGATCGTTGCAATGCATTTGGGTAAAAAGAAATTTGCCCCGTTCGCGGGTCAAATAAAAATGTAGTAGCCGCTAATGGCCTTGTTGGTGTGAATCCTGTAGTATAGGATACCGGCGGACCTGAAGTACTAGTTGCAGTACCAGCAATACCTGATACGAGTGAGAATGATAAACTATCCCCATCTGAATCTAAAGCACCGGGATTGTAGTTATCATTGTTATCCAGGCAAAAGAATGGTGTAGGCACAACTGACAATAATGGACTGGTATTATGTACCGTGGTATTATTCAGTGTATCAACCAATTCAACATACGTGCCAGATGCAATATTTGTAATTGATGTTGCACGACCTGCGAAATAAGTACCTGTACCGGTCATATCCCCAGTGAAGAGGAACCGCCATACAGTGGATGTTGATGGTAAAGTATAATTCGCCGTATATACAAACTTTTTTATACCCGGGATAGTATAAGAAGTATTGGTGCATTGGGTTAATAATAAATCGGGAGGGCATACCGGAGTTATTTCCACGCCGGTAATAGGTGCCTGGATGGCAAGCCTGATGGTATTAATATAGGTAGACCCGTTATAAATGTAAACTGCAGGAGTATTAGATGACAGGGCATCATAAGCGGATCCTGCTCCAGCTGAGCCACAATTGGCATAAGCTACAAGGGTAATTTTGTAGGTATTGCCGCTTACCCATGTATAAAAAAGATCCATACCAACAAGATGGTTGGCGTTTGCGCTGATACTTACCAATAAGAAAGCTACTATTGAAATATATTTTAGTAGTCTGGCATGCAATCTTTCCATAATGGGCAAACTAGCAGGAATCTAACGAAACTGAATTAATTACTTGCGCAAATTCCTAAAAGGTAAAGGTAAGGATAATCATAATAAAATGAGCAAAAAATAACAATATAAGAACTGCAATTAACCTATAAATAATGAAATTACTATTGCAAAAAAACGATTAAAAATAGACTAAAGTACCTAATAAAAAATAGTAATCAGTATTATGACAATCTAATTACTAAAGTTTTGTTGACGTGATTTATTTAAAAAGCCGTAACGCAAAAAACGTTACGGCTTTAGAACAAATTTTCAATTTCTTATCTTAATAAGGTAAGATTACCAGTATGGTGTTCAATCTGGCCATCCTTGAAGGTAGCGTCTATTACATAAATATACACACCGGCAGG
>CANGSR010000422.1 GCA_947456055.1 Chitinophagaceae bacterium | reverse complement strand
GGCAATGGATGGATAGTTACTACCGCATGTATTGTATCTGTAGCTTGTCCATCTGACACTACTACAGAAAACGAATCTGTTCCATTATAACCAGTATCCGGGATATATATCTGACCCGAGGGGGTTATTGTTGCGCCTGTGGTAGTGGTGCTATAGGCAATAATAAGAGTGCCATGAACAGGGGTATCAAGTTTGGTCCAATTTATGGTTTGCCCGGTATCGGCATCCATAGTGGCCAAAAGGTAGTTGATTGGTACAAACCTTACATTCTGGCAGGCAGAGAAGGTTTGGTGTTTACCCCTGGTATAATAGGGGGCATGGTTAGGCGTGGTGGTTTTAAGCCGGACAATGGCCGATTGGGGCTTTATTATTGGGAAGCTGCCGGGTTTGTATTGTCCATAGGCCAGTATGGGGATTAAAAAGATTATTAAAAGTAGTCTGGCCATGGATAAAATGTTACAATTAGCAAATTTATGAATTAACGGGTATTGGGGCGGATAATTGTTTATTGGGGTGGGTTGTTTTTGTCTGAACCACTGATTGAAGCTTATTTTTCTGATTCCACTGAAAATGTTTGAATCAGAATTTACAGAATTATGAAATTTGCAGAATTGGTAAGGGACGTATTTTTTTGTTTGAGGGCATAGGGATGTTGATTGGACTTGGGTATAATGAATGCCTTCTAAGAAGGAGTTTTATTGTCCGTTCCGAATGTACCTTCGGAACATCACGGAACAACACCATTTCAGTAACAACAATTTTTGCAATAAAAAAGCGGCCAATGCCGCCTTTTTATTGCAAAAAATATCTTTAGACTGCCTAAAACTTCACAATAAGGTAAAAAACCACAGGCGACGAAAAAAGGGCCGATGTAGTAGTAGGATTTGTGGTTGTTTCTGTAGTGGTTTTACTGGAACCTGAACCAAAATTGATAGTCTGGGTTACATCAATAGTACGTTTATCATTACCTGTTACAAAATAATAACTAGCTTCTGTGCCTATCATTATTTTGTCGGTAAGGTGATACCTTAACCATCCCATAGCACCACCACCTAAATTGCTTATTACATCTTTTGTTTCGGTGGTAACTGTATCACCCGAGCTTACTATATTTTTAGTATTGTCATTATTCATATCGCTCACCAAATCAAGACCTATGCCTGCGCTCCATTTATCAGACAATTTATATGCCTTCTCAATACCCAACCTCAAATGGAGGTCGTTGATTTTAGTGGTTGTTTCGCTTATACCATCATTATTATATGTAGAATTATAGGTATAGCCCACACCCAATCTTAATCCCCAACCTGTTTTCTTAGACCTAATAGAATAATTGAGTAGATAAGGATTGAGGGCAGTAGAAGAATTATTATTATTGAAATTAAGTACCTGCTTTATGAGGCCGTTCATCTGCACCCCTACATATTGCTCAATGTCTTTGTTCTTTTTAGTTCCCGGTGGTTCAGGTGTGCCCGTTTCATTTTGGGCAAAAGTATAGCCAATGCATCCCATAAACAGGATGACAGTTAATATTGTCTTTTTCATCTTTTAGTCAATTACTTTAAATGGATTTGAGAATTTCGGGTCTGCAACTGTAGTGTAATCAGTAAAAGTATTTAAGAAAGCTATAATGGCCAGCTTTTCATTATCACTGATATTCATAGCACGTGCTTTACCATCCTTGTCTTTTAATAGTGGGTCAAGATTTGGAGAACTTTTAATGTTATGGCTATAATGCTCTAATACATCATTTAGTGTTGCGTACCTGCCATCGTGCATATAAGGCGCTGTAAGAGCCACATTGCGTAGGTTAGGAATACGGAAAGTACCCTGGTCAGCTTTGTTGGCCGATACTGTACCACGTCCATTATCAGCATAGTTTTCGTCAAGGCCAATATCTTTGAAATTATTAAAGCCATAATAACCACCAAAGCTAGAGCTGTGGCAGGAAGCACAGTTGTATTTTGTGCTAAACAATGACATACCCTGTATTTCCAAAGCTGTCATTGCCTCCTTATTACCATTATTGTATTGGTCGAACCTTGAATTATTACTACTGATTGACCTTAAAAATGTTGCAATAGCATTTGAAATCCGCTCATTGGTTACTTGATTATCTCCAAAAGCATTCATGAATAATGGTGTATAATAAGAAAGTGCAGACAATTTTGCAGGCAAATATGCTTCATCTGTAATACCCATTTCCACATGGTTTGTTAGTGGGCGGAGTGCAAGATTTGCAAGATTATTTTCACGGCCATCCCAGAATAAGGTAGTGCCAAAGCTAATATTATTGAAACCTATAGAATTCCTTTTTGTAAGCCTGCCTTCAAAGCCCACACTCAAGGTTTTATTATCAGCAAAGCCAAGTGTTTGCTTATGGCAACTGCCGCAGCTTACAGCATTATTTATTGATAAATGCCCATCGTAGAACAACACCTTACCCAGTGTAGCTACTTTGTTCATACTATCGGCCCAGGTGCCGGCCATATTACCATTGTAAAATTGCTCAGTTGTTGCAGGCAATACAAGTGATGAGGTTTTTAACGCACTTGTCCCTGTATTTTTTTTGCAAGAATAAGCTGCTATTACCAGTACAGCTAATGTCAGTAAGGTTACTGTCTTTTTCATAAGGCACTAATTTTATAAGTTACGGTAGTGAAATTTTGAATGAAGTAAAAATACACTTTTTATTATACCAAAAAAATAATTTTATAAGCTTTGGAAAAAAGAATAAGCTTTTAGTTAATAATATCGTTATTCTTTGCGAAAAAATAATCTACGCATCAAGGATTTTCTCTAAATCCACTCAATTCACAAATGCCAAAAAACCCTGTTTGTTAAAGAAACGTCACCAATCTCAAATTATTGCATTCATTCTGTTCGAAATTTTTAAATGACCTAATGCACAAAAAAGTGCCCTGTACCTATTAGATACAGGGCACCGATAATCAACCCCTCCTATTTCACTCCCCACTTTTCAACTCCTTCACTTATTCTTGCCCATCACTTGTATTGTCTGTATTGATACCATAATAGTACATGCCCTGGTAGCCTGGGTAAAAACCTGCAATCTGTAGGTTCTTACTACCCGATACTACTTGTTGTAGGTCATTCAGCGTATTAATCACCTTGTTATTGATAGAAATAATTACGAACCCCTGGTGCATTTGAGTTTGCTTTGCTATAGCCCCCTTACCTATTTCTGTAACTAGTATTCCACTATTCAGGTTATAATTAGCTTTCTCCTTGCTGCTCAATACCCTGTAGGTAGCTCCTAGAGGCTTATTGGTATTTTCGGTCAGGTTGGTCAGTTGCACATTTACAGTAGCTTTATTGCCATTGCGGCTATAAACTATGCTCACATTGTCGCCGGGTTGGTAGCGGGCAATCTGGCCCTGTAGTTCTGGCTGGGTATTTACATCTATCCCGTTTATTTGGGTGATAAAGTCACCCTCCTTGATGCCAGCTTTTGCTGCACCGCTACCTGGCACCACATTTACTACATACACCCCTCCACTCTTGTCCATACCCTTAGATGATATTTCCTCGGGTGTAAGGGTGGTGATGTCCTGATATTGTATACCGAGATAACCCCTCTGGACAGACCCGAATTTAATCAGGTCATTCACAGCCTTGCGAACTATATTGGCAGGAATAGCATAAGAATAACCCGCATAAGAACCTGTAGGAGAGGCTATTGCCGAGTTGATGCCAATTAATTGACCGGCAGTGTTTACTAGTGCGCCACCGCTATTACCTGGGTTCACAGCGGCATCTGTTTGAATAAAAGACTCAATTGCAGAGGCGGAATTTTGTTTGTTAATACCTAATGAGCGGCCTTTGGCACTTATTATACCAGCAGTAACAGTGGCATCAAGTGACAATGGATAGCCAACAGCCAAAACCCACTGGCCCAGGCGTGCATCGTCTGAATTGCCAAAATCCATATAAGGGATATTCTTGCTGGTCTCTACTTTTAGTACTGCAATATCGGTGGATGGGTCGGCAGCTACTATTTTTGCCTTGGCGGTAAGGCGGTCGCTGAAGGTTACTGTAACCTCACTTGCATTAGCTACCACGTGGTTATTAGTGACCACATATCCGTCAGGTGAAATAACTACCCCTGAACCTGAACCCTGCTGCTGCGGAATAATATACTGGCGTGGGCCAAACAACTGGCTGAACACATCGCCATAGTCGGCAGTGATAGTGCGGGCATTGGTGGTGGTTTTGATATGCACTACTGCCTTTACTGATGATTCTGCTGCCAGCTCGAAATTGACCGGGCCGGAACCTGCAG
>CANGSR010000421.1 GCA_947456055.1 Chitinophagaceae bacterium | reverse complement strand
TACGTTTTACATGGATCAAAATATAGTGGGACGGACATGATATCTAATCCTGTCCTGCATGACTATGGTTTTTTAATACCAAATATATAAAATGCTAGACCAGTTCTTATTAATTGATTACCTATAACATTTACGATCTAAAAGTGATCCTACCACTATAAAATTGTTGCTACCCTGGAAAAACAAAATTTAATCCAAAATTAATAGTGGTTATATTTATAAAATGGCTGAAAATTCTACTAAAGCCAAACCAATATTAAGGAATCTAAAACCATTACCTATTGATAACAGATAGAAAATCCTCTGAACGGCTTTTAAATTTTGACTTTTTACTTTTGACTTTTTACTTTTTACTTTTGAATTCCCCACTTCGTCTTTCTACTTTCTACCCTCTACTTTCTACTAACTAAAAATTTTGAATTTTTAATTTTGATTTTTCATACCTTTGCACCTCGAATTGAAAAACCGAACGATTTAATTACATAACAATGGCAGATCTCCGCTTACAGCGAAACTTTGGTATTGCTGCGCACATTGACGCAGGCAAGACTACTATGACCGAACGTATCCTTTATTATACGGGCGTAAACCACAAAATTGGTGAGGTACACGAAGGTGCCGCTACCATGGACTGGATGGCTCAGGAACAGGAGCGAGGTATTACTATTACATCAGCAGCTACTACTTGCTTCTGGAACTTCCCTACTACCCAGGGTAAAAAATTACCAGAATCTAAGAACTACAAATTCAATATCATTGATACTCCAGGTCACGTGGATTTCACCATCGAGGTGGAGCGTAGTCTTCGTGTTCTTGATGGCCTTGTTGCCCTTTTCTCAGCAGTTGATGGTGTTGAACCACAGTCTGAAACAGTTTGGCGCCAGGCTAACCGTTATAAAGTTCCACGTATTGGTTTCGTAAACAAGATGGACCGCGTAGGTGCCGACTTCCTTATGGTGGTTCAGCAGGTTAAGGACATGTTGGGTGCAAAATCAGTGCCACTTCAGTTACCTATTGGTGCAGAAGATGGTTTCAAAGGTATCGTTGACCTGATCAGGATGAAGGGTATCATTTGGGATGATGCTACACAAGGTATGACTTATACCGAAGTTGCTATTCCAGAAGATATGCAGGAAGAAGCTGATTTCTGGCGTGCACACCTCGTAGAAGCAGTTGCTGAATACGATGACAAATTACTGGAGAAATTCTTCGAAGATCCAAACAGTATCTCTGAAGATGAAATTCATGAGGCAGTTCGTAAGGCAACAATCGACCTTACTATTGTTCCAATGATGTGTGGTTCAGCTTACAAGAACAAAGGTGTTCAGGTAGCTCTTGACGGTGTAATCCGTTACCTGCCTAGCCCTCTTGATATCGAAGCTATCAAGGGTACTAACCCTGATACCGGCGAAGAAATCGAACGTCATCCTAATGCTAAAGAACCATTCTCTGCATTGGCGTTCAAAATCATGACCGATCCTTTCGTTGGTCGTCTGGCGTTCTTCCGTTGCTATTCAGGTCACCTTGATGCTGGTAGCTATGTATTGAATGTGCGTTCTGGAAGGAACGAACGTATCAGTCGTATCATGCAGATGCATGCTAACAAACAGAACCCAATCGATTTTATCGAGGCTGGTGATATTGGTGCAGCTGTAGGGTTTAAAGAAATCAAGACTGGTGATACTCTTTGTGATGAGAAACACCCCATCATGTTGGAAAACATGTTTATCCCTGAGCCCGTTATCTCTATATCTGTAGAGCCAAAAACACAGGCAGACAGTGATAAAATGGGTATGGCAATTGCAAAGCTTGTTGAAGAAGATCCAACATTGCGTGTAAAAACTGACGAGGATACCGGACAGACTATCCTTAGCGGTATGGGTGAGTTACACCTTGAAATCATCGTTGACCGTATGCGTCGCGAGTTTAAGGTGGAAATCAACCAGGGTGCACCGATGGTTGCTTATAAAGAAGCGTTTACGCTTAAGGTTGAGCACCGTGAAATCTATAAGAAACAAACAGGTGGTCGTGGTAAGTTTGCTGATGTTCAGTTCGAAATCGGCCCGGCTGATCCAGAATTCTTGGCAGAAGGTAAAGGCCAGTTCCAGTTCATCAATGAAATCTTCGGTGGTTCTATCCCACGTGAGTTTATTCCAGCTATCCAGAAGGGTTTTGAAAACTCAATGGGTACCGGACCACTTGCAGGATACCCAGTTGAGAGCATGAGGGTACGTATATTTGATGGTTCTTTCCACCAGGTGGATAGTGACTCCATGAGCTTTGAGTTGTGTGCAAGGTCTGGTTTCCGTGAGGCTGGTAAAAAAGCCAAGCCAGTATTGTTGGAACCAATCATGAAGATGGAAGTTACCACCCCTGACCAATACATGGGTGACGTATCAGGTGACCTTAACCGTCGTCGTGCAATGATGGAAGGTATGGACAACCGTAACAACTTACAAATCATCAAGGCTAAGGTGCCATTGAGCGAAATGTTTGGTTATGTTACTCAGTTACGTTCTTTATCTTCAGGTCGTGCTACATCAGTAATGGAGTTCTCTCACTATGCTGCAGCACCACGTAACGTAGAAGAGGAAATTGTTGCTAAAAACCGTGGCAAGCACTCTAACTAAGTAAAAAGGTAAAAGTCAAAAGTTAATTCGTAATTCCAATACAATTTAACCTTGATTAAAAATATAAACGACCCTGACAAATGTTGGGGTCGTTTTTTTTATTTATTTAAGTTCAGATTTTGCGAGCAGATGTTGTGCTTAGGAATCGGGGAAATCTATATTATGATTTGGTTTTATGGATATTATATTTCTTTCAGAATTTAGTGAAATGCCCCAGCGGGGCTACAGGTTTGTAGCTAAAAATTTAGATTTGGGGCATTGCCCCGGATGGGGCTACCGGTTTTCTTAGTTTTCTTTATTAATACACCTATTTGGAAATAGTAAGAGATTGCTTTTCTAATAGACTTGACATGTCCGGTTTATTACACTTTAAGATCCTAAATTAGTTTCTAATAAACCAATTTAGTTTAACTTAGCACCTAATATGCTTAAGGAGATTTACATAGAGAATTATAAATCACTGAAAAACACCACTGTCCAATTTCAAAATGGATTGAACATAATTATTGGCCCCAATGGTAGTGGGAAATCTAATTTGCTGGAGTTTATTGATAGCTCAATTAACTTTTTTGTTGTCCCTGGTACTAAGAAAAACTTCAAGTTAGCAGATAATTATAGTTATACTTTCGATATTGGTGAATCGGATAGTAACTACATGAAGATTACTATAAAGACCCAAATTGAAAATAATTTACATAGAGAAGCCAGTGGAAGTGATTATTCAAGGAAAATCACAAAATTATTGAACGTTGAATATGGACCGACTCCGTTATCCAATTTAAACTACGATATTTCTGATAATATATTTTCCAATCTGACAAATGAGGAAAGGTTGAGAATGATGAGTTATGTTTGTCTTGAACAATTAATAAAATATTCTATCCCCGAAAAGTTAATTTGGTTACAATCTCCTAAAAAATACACAATAGAGCCAAATGTATTCAGCTCATTATCAAATGAAGATGAAAATTTAGTCTTCACGATTAAATTACGAGATTATATTGACTATAAAATATTCGCAGTTTATGAAGGTGATATAAACGACCCGATTCTTCTTAGAAAATTTATTCTAACAATTTTCGAAGATTATAAATACGAACTCAATTTAGATCAAAATTTATGCATTACCTCTCCAATTGAAAAAGTTAGGATTAATCCAAATATAAATATTTACAATATTGATGGAAAAATGCTTATTGATAACCTAACCTTCGAATTCAAAATTAATGATACCTGGGTTCCATGGTCTTATTTATCAGATGGAACGAAGAGGTTATTCTATATTATTGCTGAAATATCATCACAAGAAGATGGCTTAATATTAATTGAAGAGCCTGAATTAGGTATACACCCGCATCAATTATTTAAGTTGATGACCTTCATTAAAGAGGAATCATATAATAAGCAAATTATCATTTCTACCCATTCCCCAATTGTATTAGATGTTTTAGAACCTGATGAATTGGATAGGATAACCATTGCCAAAATTGAAAAAGGCACTAGCCAATTTCATAAATTGACTGAGGAACAAAAGGAAAAGGCTAAAGAGTACATGAGTGAAGTTTCAGATTTAAGTTACTATTGGTTACACTCAGACCTCGAAAGCAATGATTAAAAGAACCAATATCAAAATAGGTCTTATTGGTGAAGATCCTAACGATACCAATGCTATTGCCAACCT
>CANGSR010000420.1 GCA_947456055.1 Chitinophagaceae bacterium | reverse complement strand
GATATAATCTAGTTTCAGGTATTCATTCTGCGGATTAGCCTTTACTGCATTTTCATAGAGTTTATAAGATTGGCGATACTCTGAATTATAATATTTAACCTGAGCCATCAACCACTCTGAATTCAAATCCTTTGGATGTTTGGTATGGTACGAATTCAATAAAGAATAAGCTTTTTTATATTTCTTTTGGGCAATAAGTTGATTGGCTGTTTTGAAAGTATCAGTTTGTGCACTAAGTGTTGCAGGCAGGAAATTCACTGCTAACAGCAATAACAAAAACGAATTCGCACCCATGCAAATGAGGCACTTCTTCAAAAAGTTGTTGTTTACCATATAGTTACTTTAGAGACCCTAAACATAAAGTATGTTTTCAGACCTACTATTGGGTTAATAATCTAATTAAGAGGTTAGTTTGTGCCTAATAAAACTGTTATAAAAATTGACTTATCAACATTCAATTCACAAAAACAGCCTTAATAAGACTGCTAAGGTATACAAAAACCCAATATTATACAACAAGACATGAATAAATATGAAATTTAGACAAACTATTATGCACTAAAAAAGCTACCATTAACGAGTCATTTATAAAAATGCACCATTAAAACCTAGATAGCCACATAAAATGCGGAGAAAATTCCAGCTATCTTATTATGGAATTGTTACAGTGACTGTTTGATTTTCTGTAAATGGAAGCGTAACTGCTTTCCATACTACCCCACTTTTGCTATTTTGGGTCTGAACATTTGAACTAGAATAGGCAAGGTAATAACCCATATCATAGGTCTTACCATCATTAGGAATGGTTGCATCGTAATAATAAGAACCATATTCAAATGCATAATTCACATAATAGTCAATAATACCATAAGCACTATTATTGACAAGCCTTAAGAAGAAATAAGACCTACCTACATTTAGTGTATCTCTTAAAGTATCACTTACAGGGAATGGTATATTTTTATTCCAAACGATAACAGAACCCAAAGTACCATCGGCAGTATTGATACCAAATGGAGTGGAACTTGATGTAGATGCCCCACCTGATGCGATAGTTCCATAAAGCCCTGTATAGGCTACCGTGCCACCTACTGGAATAGTTTGACCAACTCCATTTATAGTAATGGAAACTGGTGTAAAAGTATTGTTCCTAAAAGTTATTACGGACGATGCAGCAGTTTCGCAGAATGTACCCGAAAAACCAGACGGACAAGTACATACCCCATTGCTACATGTGCCATTATTTTCACAAACTATACCTGTACAAGTAGCCTTATTACAAGATGTATAAATAAGTGCAGTGGATAATGAAAGGCAAACAAAAGTTGTGAGTAGGAAAGTTCTTAATTTATTCATTGTAAGTAGTATAATGGTTAACGTTAGTAAACTGAAATAATAAATGGGTTGTGAAGGATGATAAAACCTGATTACCATCACAAAGCAAAAATAGCACTATTTATTATAAAAACGAACTCATATCATAATAATGTAATCTTAAGCACTTCAATTAACAAATGTGCAACTAAAATATTGAAGATTGAAAATAACAAGACGAGTATTTATTGGGGCGAAATGCGAACATTCACATAAAAATAACCTCATGACATTTCTATGATAATTAGAAAATACTATCTTTGTGCCTTAGAAAAACAAAACTAATGAACAAAAAATTACTAGCAGTTATTGGGACTGTTTTGGCCCTAGGATTCTATGCATGCTCGCATAATACTTAAATTATCAAACCAATTGTGACACCAATTGATACAAGCTCACACCACACTACAGACACCACAGGTACTTCTGACACAATTAAAGAAGTGATAGATACATCTGTTTGTTTCCAACGTGATATATTACCAATTTTCCAGGGCAGTTGTGCTATAGGTGGTTGCCATGATGCAACTACAAGGGCAGAAGGCTATAACCTGACTACTTATGCTAATATCGTTGCCCGTGGATTGAAAAAAGGCAATGCTGCAGGTAGTAAACTCTATACTGTATGCTACAACAGGTCTATGCCACAATCACCTACACCAAAGCTAGATAGTACAAAGTTATCCTTATTGAAACGTTGGATTAATAATGGTGCGAATAATGATACCAATTGTATATCAATGTGCGACACTACTAAGTTCACTTATCAGGCTGCAATTGCTCCAATATTAAATAATTATTGCGTATCCTGCCATTCTTCAGCTTCTGCTGCTACACAAGGTGGTGGTACTGTTTTAGATAATTATAATGGCGTTCAGGTAACAGCAATGAATGGAACTCTATTGGGTGATATTAAACACAGCTCAGGTTTTCATGCTATGCCTAAAGGAGGCAGTATGCTTTCTGATTGTAAGATTACCCAGTTCCGCAAATGGATAGATGCCGGGGCATTAAATAATTAGAACCGTATTTTATAAACAAGAATCCCATTACAATCACTGATTGTAATGGGATTCTTGTTTATTGGTGACATTTCATCTTCAATACAACTCTAGCTAGAGCCCGATTATGTCGCCCATTCATAGCTTAAACCTGTGACAGGCAATGTCATTTAGTTAAGGTTTTATGGATTTTTCAAATACACTATATTTTTCAACTGACTATTTTACGAAGAAATGTCACCCTTTCAGGGCTTAAAACAATAGCCTTCATGGCCTCCCAGGGCGATGCCCTGGGCTAATATATTTTGCCCTTTCAGGGCGTCGAACGATATAAATCTGTAATACCAAACGATTAAAACATAGAATTTCCTACTCAAAATCCTTAACCTAATTAGATTGCCCTTCGGAGCTTTTTGATAGTAAGTTCAATGGCTTGAAATTGCAAGCAACAATACTTACTACATAGACCCAATAATAGGTTGTTTACACAAACTTAACCTAATGACAATTTTGCTTTTTTTTAATGCAAGTACTTTTGCAACCGAGTACACTCAAACATTTACTCGTAAAAAAGAACATTTATGCATAAAAATTTGCTCATTGCTTTCACCGCTATTCTACTAATTGGATTTTATGCGTGTTCGCACAATTCCCAAATTATTAAACCATTGGTAACCCCAATTGATACAAGCTCGCACCATACTACTGACACCACTAGTACCACTGATACTATGAAAGAGGTATTAGATACATCAGTTTGTTTCCAAAGGGATATCTTACCAATAATGCAGACTGCCTGTGCAAAAAGTGGTTGCCATGATGCTATTACCAAGAAATCGGGTTATAACCTAACTTCCTATTCATTGATTATTGCTAAGGGAGTAGTAAAAGGTAGTGCGAATGCCAGTAAACTATTTACTGCATGTATCAGTTTTAAAATGCCTCCTGCTCCAGCACCGAGGTTGGATAGCACACAGCTTACCTTTTTAAAACGCTGGATAAATAATGGCGCTCATAATGATACTAACTGTGCTGTGAACTGCGACACTACAAAATACACCTATAAGGCTGCTATAGCACCAATATTAAATAACTATTGCAACTCTTGCCATGCCTCATCTGCTGCTTCAAGTTCGGGTGGAGGTATTGTACTGGATAATTATAATGGTTTATTGGTTCAAGCTCAAAATGGCAAGTTAATGGGAGACATTATGCATAGTTCAGGATTTCATGCTATGCCAGTAGGTGGCAGTATGCTTTCTGATTGTAAGATTACCCAATTCCGTAAATGGATAGCCGCAGGAGCTCAGAATAATTAATTTTTCTCAGTAGATAATTTAGCCCCTTGCAATCGCTGAAGCAAGGGGCTTTTTGTTTTTTGGATAGACCGATGAATTTTAGTGAAGATGACAAAATAAAGTATACCAATTTCACTAATTCTGTTCCATTTCTGCGTTGTTGCAAAAGGTCTTAAATAATTCATTATTCTCGGCTTTTGCGCCTAGCATAAAAGAAACTTAATCATCAAACTTGATATACTTTATTTCGCCATCTTCACTTAGCTTCAACCATTGTTCAGTGGCTTAGCACCTTGCATAAAAGAAAAATACCTACACCATATGGTAGACAAAAATTAATCAATGTTCCTTACATTTGCGTTCCTGAAAAAACACAATTGTTATGAATGAGGAATTAGACATGGTAATTGACGAGGTAAATGTGCAAATGAAAAAAGCCATTTCCCACCTTGAAAGTGAATTACTCAAGATACGTGCAGGTAAAGCCACTGTATCGATTGTAGATGGCATATTTGTTGATTATTATGGAGCCCCTACCCCATCGCAACAAGTAGCTAATGTAAATATTCCTGATGCACGCACTATTGCCATTCAACCATGGGAAAAGAAGATGATTGCTGTTATAGAAAGGGCAATCATTGCATCT
>CANGSR010000419.1 GCA_947456055.1 Chitinophagaceae bacterium | reverse complement strand
TACCGGGCTAATAAAGACGTAACTATAGTCCACCTCATTTTCTTCAATCTCTTGCCATGAGTGGAAGGAGGTAGAAATGTATCGGGGGTGGATATCATTAATTAACTCCATTGCCTTTTCATCATTCCTTGTATGGGAATTAAGATGAATACCCCCCAGGCCTAATTCCTGAAACAAATGAAAATGGGAATGGATAACAATTCGGGAGTGATAGGTACTATCTATTTGATGCATATAATCTCTTGTTTCCTCCTCCGCTATTTGATATTTCCTGAGGTGCAAGCGCATAAGCCCCTGATGGAATAGCTGGTTGATGCAGGCTATTTCGTTTTCCATTTTATTATCGGGGGTGAGGAGTATTAGTTGCATGTGCGTTTGGATTGTCTAATTTGTTGCAAAAAATTATCTGTAAAGACATATCCAATAAAAACTGCCCCTCAAAATACTGTCAGAAATGTCAGGATTCGGCACCCTCTCCTTTGGAGAGGGCCGGGGTGAGGCCTCCAATTGGCTATGAAATTTTGGCACTAAGTTACATATAAACAATAATTGTCAATGGCAGGGAGTAAGAGCGAAATTAATATATTTTATCCCACCTCCAATTAATACACCAATTCCCCCCATCACCCCCCATTCATTAGCAAACATTTAGCGATATTTTTTAGTTTTTTGGATTTTACTTTTTACTTTTTACTTTTTACCCCTTACCTTTGCGCAAAATTTCGAGTCCCAATAGCATTGGGATTATCATTTATAACTGATACTTATGTTGAACGTTGGTAAAATCAAACAAATTATCGGCCCGGTTGTGGACGTGTATTTTGGTAACGGAGGCAAACTCCCTGAGATATATAACGCACTGGAACTTACCCGCGAAAATGGGGACAAGTTAGTACTTGAAGTGCAACAGCACCTCGGCGAAGACAGTGTTCGTGCTGTGGCTATGGATGGTACTGAAGGCCTTGTGCGCGGTACTGAAGTAAGGGATACAGGCAAGGCGATAGCTATGCCAATAGGCGAGCAAATCAATGGCCGCCTGTTTAACGTGACCGGTGATGCTATCGACGGGCTTAGGGCTCCTGATAAAACCAATGGTCGTCCTATCCACAACAAACCACCATTATTTGAAAATCTGAGTACTTCTTCTGAAATTCTGTTCACAGGTATCAAAGTAATCGACCTTATTGAGCCTTATGCAAAAGGTGGTAAGATTGGTTTGTTTGGTGGTGCTGGTGTGGGTAAAACCGTATTGATCCAGGAGTTGATTAATAATATCGCAAAAGCTTATGCCGGTCTATCTGTATTTGCAGGTGTTGGTGAGCGTACACGTGAGGGTAATGACCTGATGCGTGAAATGATTGAAGCAGGTATTGTAAAATATGGCGAAAAATTCAAGCACAGCATGGAAAATGGTGGCTGGGATTTGGACTCTGTTGATATGAACGAATTGAAAGATAGTAAAGCTACTTTCGTATTCGGACAAATGAACGAACCACCCGGAGCACGTGCACGTGTGGCCCTTTCAGGTCTTACTGTAGCTGAATATTTCCGTGATGGTGATGGTACTGGCAAAGGAAAGGACATCCTTTTCTTCGTTGATAATATCTTCCGTTTCACACAGGCAGGTTCTGAGCTTTCAGCGCTTTTAGGACGTATGCCATCAGCGGTGGGTTACCAACCTACCCTGGCTACTGAAATGGGTCTGATGCAGGAACGTATCACTTCCACCAAGAATGGTTCTATTACTTCGGTTCAGGCGGTTTACGTACCAGCGGATGACCTTACCGATCCGGCTCCTGCAACTACCTTCGCCCACCTTGACGCAACTACCGTACTTGACCGTAAGATTGCCGACCTTGGTATCTATCCTGCGGTTAACCCACTGGAGTCTACTTCAAGGATTCTTACCCCATTCATTGTAGGTGATGTGCATTATAACTGTGCTAACCGTGTGAAGCTGATCCTTCAGCGTTACAAGGAATTGCAGGATATCATCGCCATCCTTGGTATGGATGAGTTAAGTGAAGAAGATAAGATGACAGTAGCACGTGCCCGTAAAGTACAGCGCTTCCTGTCGCAGCCATTCCACGTAGCTGAGGCCTTCACAGGTCTTAAGGGTGTACTGGTTCCTATCGAAGAAACAATCCGTGGCTTTAATATGATTATGGATGGTGAAGTGGATGAATATCCAGAAGCAGCGTTCAACCTGGTAGGTAGCATTGATGATGCTATTGCTAAGGGTAAGAAACTGATAGAGCAAGCTAAAAACTAAATAATAAGAAGGTCTTCTTAAGCAAAGAAGACCTTCTTAAAAAATATAAAGACATCTGGTTTCAATAATCATGATGTATAATAGAAACCGGAAGTTTTTGAATTTTGAATTTAAAACTTGCTGGCCTTTTAACTTTTGAATTTTAACTTTTAACTTAAGAAAAGTGCAATTAGATATTTTAACACCCGAGCGCAAAGTATTTACAGGTAATGTATATGGTGTAATATTACCAGGTACAGAAGGCGTATTTGAAATACTGGAGCATCACGCCCCTATTATTGCGTCTTTGGGAAAGGGTAAGATGAAGGTGTTTAAGGATAAGAATAAGACAGGTGTAGATACCTACGAAATATCTGGTGGTTTTATTGAAATGGCCAATAATAAGGCATCTGTATTGATTGAAGATGCTAAGGTTATAGAATAGTATTTTTGCCCATGTGGCTATTGATAGTTTTATGAATGCCGGGATTTTCCCGGCATTTGTTGTTATTATGGTAGAAAGAGGTAAATTCTACCATAATAACTTCAGATCCCTGTATTCATTAAAGTTTTTATCCCTACTTATAACCGTAAGATCTTCTGTAAGCGCTTGGGAAATAATAATTCTATCGAATGGATCACCATGATGCAGCTCTAGGGTAGTAAGAGTTGTAGTATGCTCAAATTGCACGGGCAATAACTGAAATCCATTAATATTCATATGCCACATAAGGTCTTTGTACGGCATATCCAGTTGTAATTTACCAATATTTAGTTTAATAGAAATCTCCCACAATGATGCTATGCTCACCATTTTGTCGTTTGCAGTATCCTGAATGGCCTGCCTAGCCATAAATGACAATTGGTTGTCACCATTAATAAACCAGAGAAAAGCATGGGTATCAAGCAGGTATCTCATGCCATATAGTCTTTAAACTGCTCAAGTGGTTCATCAAAATCATCCGACATTCGAATCATTCCTTTCGCACTACCAAATATAGGTATCACCTGTTCGGTTTTCGATAGTCGTTTTTCTACTAAAAAGTCTATAAAATCAGATACCTGCTGTTGTAGGTTATCAGGCAGGGAATCGAGTTTCATATGAACGGACAATGCAGTCATATCTTCTTTATTTCTAACCAAAATTATACAAAGCAGGGTAATAAACCAAAAATGAACAAGCGCCTTTGTATCGTGCATTGAAGTATTTGCATCCTAACACACAAATATTAACATTTAGGCACTTACATAATTTTATATGTACTTTTGCTGGCAACAGATGAAATTATGCATTATACAGCATTAGGTAATGGAACCCGCCATTTCGAGGTGGTTAATGATCAGAACGCTATTGTAGGTAGCCTTGAATACAAGGTTTGGCTACCTAACAGGGCCAGGATTACCACTTTAAACAACCTGGAATTTGATGCGGTACCGTTTGGTTTCTGGCAAAATTCTATGGCTGTGATGCGGGATGGTGTAACTTATGCCGAATTAAAACGCACCATGAGTATGAGTATGGAGGTGCAGCTTGCTAACAGGCAATTCACAGTGAAACGCAAGAATTTTTGGCAAGGTAGTTATAAACTGGAAAACGAAACCGGTGAAGAAATGGCCGAAATAAGTGGCTCCTTCAAATGGCGTAAATTCAGTTTCGATTACGACATAGATACCTACATCTCAACTGGTGACCCTCTTGCCGATGAACTACTTCCTATGCTATTGGTCTATTGTATGAGAGCATTGAATGCACAGCACTCCGGTGTATTTTAAATATCCATCCAACATTAGGACACTTTTGCCCGTTAATCCTGAGGTATCCATCACATCTCTATTCCAAGTCCTTGGTGAGTGGTGGTATAGTAGCAGGATCGGCGGGTTGTTGTCATGGTAGAGACGGATTGAATCCGTCTCAGGTAATGAGGGCAATATATATAAATCCCAAATTTTCGTTTCCTGACATGCGTGGTAGAGACGGATTGAATCCGTCTCAGGTAATGAGGGCAATATATATAAATCCCGCATTTTCGTTTCCTGACCTGCGCGATGGAGACGGATTCAATCCGTCGCTACGTATTGGGTTGAT
>CANGSR010000418.1 GCA_947456055.1 Chitinophagaceae bacterium | reverse complement strand
TGCCTCGGCGAAATTACCACTTTGTCAGACCCTACTATTGGTGGCACATGGAGCAGTAGTAATACCTCTGTCGCTACTATAGACCCGGTTAGTGGCTCTATACATGGCCTTACCCTGGGAACCTCTACCATTACCTATCAATTACCCACAGGCTGCTATACTACTGCAATTTATAGGATCAACCCATTCCCTGGAGTAATATCGGGTACCACCCAACTGTGTGAAGGTGCTTCATCCATATTAACTGATACTACCGGAGGGACCTGGACCAGTAGTAATATTGCAATTGCCACAATAGATGCAGGTACTGGCTTATTAACCGGGGTATCGGCAGGTACAGTAATCATAACCTATGCTTTTGGCCCGGGTTGTTATTCTACTATTGGTGCCACTATAAATCCTAATCCACCGGCTATTACCGGAGGTACAAACTTATGTGTAGCCAATACTATTACATTAGGTAACAGCATAAGTGGGGGTATTTGGTCAAGTTCTAATAGTCTGGTGGCCACTATTGGTAGCACTACAGGTATAGTCACTGGTGTGGCATCAGGTACCACTGGTATAACTTACATATTAAGTACGGGCTGCAAAAACAATATTACATTAACAGTAAATCCATTACCTGTTGCCGGAGTCATTACCGGTAACACCAGCTTATGCCTGGGCACAACATCCCAATTGGCTGATGCTGCACCGGGTGGTATATGGAGCATATCAGATACTAATATTGCTTCAATAAGTAATACTGGCCTACTAACAGCCAGGCAGGCAGGCACCGATACTGTTTACTATAAAGTGACCAATAGTTGTGGCACAGCTATTGCCAAGGTAGCCATTGCAACCTATCGTGGGGCAGACTCGGTACATATCAATATTGCGCCTTCCACCCAGCCGTGCACAGGTACCCGTTACCAAAATTTCGGTACTACCGTTCCTCAGCCTGCTGGTATGCTATATACCTGGAGTGCCAATAATGCCGAAATTTGGGTTGTGTCTTCCGACAGGCAAAATTGTCTGGTGAATTTCAATACGCCAGGTATAAGTTTCATTAAGCTTACTGTCAGTGCAGGTAGTTCGCAATGTGCCAGTACCGATAGTTTGGGTTATTATACCGGTGAGGATATTGTGCCTATTTACAATGTTCTCTACTTCAACAACCATTTTATTTGTACCGGGTATATGGCCGATGGTTACCAATGGGGCTATGATGACATGACTACACTCGATTCATCTATAATAACTGGCGAGGTAAACCAGAATTATTACAATACACATCCGGAATTCATTAGCAGGTATTATTGGGTGATGACCAGTTTTAATGGTTGTATGCAGAAATCTTATTATAATGGCCCTATGGCTGTGGCCAATAATCTTAAGGATGAAACAGCTTTCACAGTCTATCCTAACCCGGTAGAAAATGTATTAAATGTAAAGGTTCCCAATGCCCAAATGTATGATAAGGTGGATGTGAAAATAGTGGATGTATTGGGTAAAGAAGTAAATAATATTTCTTTCAATGGAAATGCAGGATTTTGTAATTTTGCTGACTTTAAGGCAGGGGTATATTTGGCTATTATTAGCAAAAACGGCGAAAGAGTGGGTGTGAGGGCTTTTGTAAAGAGGTAATTTCAAATAAAGTATTATGCGGAAGGCGTTGTTTTTATTGATAATTTTATTTGCACTGCACTCCAGTTCCTTTGGGCAATATTACCCTTATGTTCCAAAGTTATTTGTTCATACTAGTGTATCAGCAGGCGAATTATCCCAGGATTTCAAGTCTATACCTATGACTAGCGGTTATGAATCACCGCTTAATGCATCCAATTCTAATTTACATTTTACCGATGGCCAGTATAAATCAATGAATATAGAATGCGGTTATTACCTGGGCCATAATAGGAATATTGGTTTTGGAATTGGGCTAAACTATACTGCACAGTTAGGTACGATGAAGGCCGATTCTTTTCATGTTGAATACCAATCAACAGATTACAAACGTAACACATTCAGGCAGGTCATTTCATCATCTACCAGCCTGGAGGAATCGGTGAAAGGTACAAGTGTTAGTCTTCCTATCTTCATTTGTTACCGTAAGAAAATATTCGAAGATTTTTATTTCACTTCTAATCTTGGTGTGCTGTTAAACCTCAATATGAGCTATAAGGCCACTACAAAGCAAACTTCATTCAATTATGAAGCTATTTATAAGTTTGTAACATCAGGTGGGTATATAGTAACCGAGTATGATAATTCGCCCTTGGCCAACAGCGGTGATTGGTTTATTACCCAGCAACAATTTTTACAGGACAAGCCAGGTGGTGATGTTGCTACCTATTTTGCCAATATGAAGGCAAATGGTTACACTGTAGCTCTCGATGCACCAATTAGGAATAAGACCAATAATGTGGTTTATAAGCCAGCCTCTATAGGTTACTTTATGAATGCAGACATTTGTTATAAAATTAACCACCGTTTCTATGGCAAGGGCGGGGTATATTTCTCTTACCAGACTTTTAAGAATACGGTTCACGATACCAAACTCATTATCCCACCTAATGGTTTCTATAATTCTATTATGAATTATGCTACCGATATTACCACCTTGAGCTATGGTTTTACATTTGGTATGGGTATGTACTTTTTGTATTAGTTTTTCAAAGTCAAAAGTCGAAATTAAAAATTCAAAAGCCGGGATGGGTTTTGCCTTTGTCGGTGTTTTCACAACAATATTCGAGGCTAGTCCTTTAGTGTGATAAGTTTTGCCATGAGAATTTGCTAAACGAAAGGATTGTTGGTGAAAACACCAACAATGTCGCAGGTGGGCTATTGATCATTTATGCATTTACAACTTACTCTCCTTCACCAACCTATAATACAAATAACTCCCATAAACCACTGTTGCGGTATACCAGATTGCAATGACTACTGATGCATAAATGATTTTATAATGCACAATGGGTAGATAATCGGGAAAGCACTTGTCTAGACTAAGGAAGTAGGGTATGGAAGCAAGGATGTATAATTTATAATTGCCCGATACTACAGCATAGAAAAAGAAAAAGATAATAATGGGGTGGGCATACCTTTCGTGCATCTGGCTATTGAAGTAAAAGAAGTAAAGGCATAGTAAGCCGGTTGCTAAAAACAGGGTTTCATATGTTTTGGGATTCAGAGGGAGATTGTTTTTCCTTAGGTGGACGATTTTTAGGAACAAGGGGACTAGCACCAATAGGGAGGCAATTGAGAAGAGCAGTAGCCCAATTGCTTTATAGGATATTAGTAAGTAGGTATCGTTATCGTTGATGAAATAGGGGTTTCCTCTGGTTATCAGGTACCAGATATTAAAGGCGCATATAGATAGTTTAGGGTATAGACCTACCAGGTGGGATGTGATGGTGAGTAGTTTGGCTGCCCCACCTGTTTTGAGGAAGGGTATGAGTAATATGAATTGTAAACCAAGTGCAGCTATGACTCCTGTTAGGGCAGTTTTTAAGTTCCTGATACTATAGAATAGTACAATCGCCATAACAGGTAGGAATTCAATTGCCTGGGGCTTGGTATTTAGGGCCAGGGTATAAAGCAGCATAGATGGAATAGGGTAGAACACCCCTACAACTATTGCCAAAAATGCCAGGTTGGTATAAATGCTATCTATCTGCCCCCATACCATACTATCAAATACATAGGCAATATTGAGCAGGAGGAACAAGTAGGGGATTTTAAAGTTCAGTATTTTTTGCCGGAAACCGCAAAGAACTAGGAGCGGCAGAAAGTCGAAAAAGACAAACAGGCATTTAATATTATTGATATTGTGAATGATATTGGCATCTGTGCCTTGCAATAAATCGTAGAAATAGAGCGCATAGATGAATACCGGAAAATAGTTGATGGTGGAATTATAAGTATTAGCCAGCCCATTGTGGTGGATGGTTAAAGCCCATTCACGCCAAAAGCCCATATCATAGTCCATGTATACCCTGGGGAGTATAAATAGGTATAATACAAATAATAAGAGCAGCTCTATGCGTGTTTTGGTAAGGCTGTTGTCCATGGCAACAAAATAAGGAAATTTTGGCGATGTTCCTTAGATATTGTTATGACCTTATGGAGCTATTGTCCAGAACATTTCAAATTTATCAATGTAAACAACTATAAATAACATGTATTGGGATGATTATCATAGTGTCGACACCCTCTCCTTTGGAGTAACAAATTTGCTTCACAAAAGTTCTTTGAAAATGACGTGGGTAATCACTGCAAGAAGTCCATAATTACTGTTAGAAACGCCAGGATACGACACCCTCTCCTTGGGAGAGGGCCGGGGTGAGGCCTCCGTTTGGC
>CANGSR010000417.1 GCA_947456055.1 Chitinophagaceae bacterium | reverse complement strand
ATGAAACTTTATGCTCTGGAATGCTTAAAAGTAGCATGGTGGAAAATATCTATAAATCATAGGCAACAGGAAAAATTGCTGAACCTAAATAGATATATATTGGTATGATTTGAAACACCTAATAAATTTCCAAAGCAATCCATTGAACAGTAGGGCATGAAGCCAAATGTTTTTTGTTTAATAAACTACTGTCGACAAAATCATTAAGAATAATAAATAATATGTATATGTTATTTTACTTAAGTCATGAATAGGAAATGCATAAATTGGCTGGTAAATACAATTTCTAAACCCAAAAAATGAATCACATTTATCATTTGCAATCTAAATAAACTACTGCACCCGTAATTAAACCGATTGTTTTCTATACATTGGCAAAATTATGAGAATTTCACTTATCATATTTTTTTTTATTTATCTCCTTATCAGACCAAGCCAGGCTACATGGTCAGGCCAGACTTGACTCACTACTCAAAGAATTTGATTCAAAAAAATCTGAAAAAAAAGACACAAATTACGTTGATTTGTTATATACTATTAGCCTTGAAATATCTCAGAGCAATCCAGATATGTCCATAAAATATGGTTTAGAAAGCTTGAAATTGGCAGAAGGATTGCACAACAAATACCACATTGCCTGGGCCCATAACAGCCTTGCTTCAGGCTATAGGTTTAAGGGCGATTTTGCAACATCACTGCAACATTTTTTTTTAACACTTACAATAGCCGAAGGAGAAAAAGGTAAAAGATTTGAAGAGCAGGTAAGAGTTGCAAATTTCAATATTGGTGCAGTGTACTTGTCAGCTAAGGAATATGCTAAAGCGCTGGTTTATCTTAGAAAAGTGGCTATAATGGCCGGGCAAACCGGAGACAAAACTATGGCCGCAGCTAGCTCTAATGCCATAGGTGCCATATTCCAGCAGCAGGATCTATTGGACAGTGCCCTTAAATACCAGTTAAAAGCAAGAGCCTTGTTTGAAGAGATAGGGAACGAACCCAATGCATTGAGAGCTGAGTTTAATACCGCCAACATCTATGGATCGCAAAAGAAGTATGAACTCGCCATGGAAACATACGAAGATGTACTGAAAAAAAACGAGAAGTTGAAATTACCGGATATTTGGACAACGGCGTATGGATCAATTGGCGACTTTTTGTATGAACAAACAACAATAATTGCAGGTGTGCATAGGATAACCGATCCTGTTAAAGTAAGAAACTACCTTACTAAAGCCACAAACTATTTATCAAAAGCACTTGAATACTGCCACCAAATGAACGATATAGAAGCTGCCATTAATTTTGAAAGGTATCTTGCAATGGCAAATGCAGATCTCGGCAATTATAAGCATGCATACGAGGCGCACCAGAGATATTCAGATTTACTCGACACTCTATATTCATCCGACAAAAGATTAACATTAGCCAACCTGGAAACTCAAAGGGAGGCAGAACTGAAGCAAAAACAGATTAATATCAATCAGATACTGCAAAGTGACAAAAAAAAGGAAAGATTATTTTATGCTATTGCTGCATTACTACTGTCTGTTATCATCGTGCTCATATTTAGAAACTATTCCCGTCAGCGCAGCGTGAACCAAGTGCTGGCAACAACCAATAACCAGTTGAACGACGAGCAAGCAAGACTGGTAAGTGAGAAAATAAAATCTGACAAACTTGCTGCCAGCCTGCAGGAGTCTCTTGTGCTAAAAGAAGCATTGGCTAACCAGTTATCTGTTGCCGCCGAAATGAAAACCAGGTTCCTTGCTAATATAAGTCATGAACTGCGTACTCCGGTTACCCTATTGACAGGTATGCTGGAACTGATACAAGTGCAAACTAGAGATAAACCAGATGGCAATAATGAAAAGCTAAAAGTAGCTTATAATAATAGCCGCAAGTTGCAGCGAATGGTTGAGGAAATACTTGATTTATCGAGATTAGAAAGCATTAATTCAACCATTAACCATGAAACAGTTGAAGCTTGTACAATAATAAAACGCCAGGTGTATGCATTTGAAACCTTTATTGCACAGAATAAGCTAAAATTAGACTACTGTGATGATGCCGCAGCCGGGGCCTTCTTCACTGTTGATACCGACAAATTTGAAAAAGTCATAAACAATCTCGTATATAATGCTGTAAAATACAATACGAAGGGAGGCTGGATCAAAATTAATGTCTATCTTAGTAGTGATAAGCAAACGCTATTGATTGACATTACCAATTCTGGTAAGGGCATTTCCGACGCAGATCTTCCGCATATTTTTGAACGATTCTACCAGGGTGATACAAGCGGTGCCAAAGCAGAAGGGGCAGGTATTGGCCTGTCGCTGGTAAAAGAATTTACCACATTGATGAATGGAACGGTAACAGTTAAGAGTTCGCCCGGACAAAGCACCACTTTCTTCCTTCAATTTCCGGCTACCCAGCCTGTGCAGGTTTCGCAGATACCAATGGCACATAAGGAAGCAGAAGTTGCAGTTCCTGTTATAAATTGGGAACATTTCGACACCAGGCAAACAGTATTATTGGTGGATGACAACTACGAGATGCGGTATTATTTAAGAAATATTTTGGGCGACAAAGTAAATATAGCCGAAGCGGGGAATGGAAAAGAAGCGATGGAATGGCTTGCAGTGAATACCCCTGACTTGATCATTACCGACCTCATGATGCCGGAAATGGATGGACGCGCCCTAGTGGCAGCTATCAAAAGGGATGCACAAAGTAAAACAATACCAGTAATTACGCTCACCGCACTTACCGGCAAAGAAAACCAACTCGAAATGTTGCGGATGGGAATAGACGATTATATTGTTAAACCGTTCAATGCTGACGAACTCCGGGTGCGTGTGTATAACTTACTGAATAACTCGGCCAAACGAAAAACTTATGTGCTTGAGCCTGCCGAACCTGAAGATATACCGCTGGAAAGCAAGGAGGCAGAAGAGTTTAAAACCAAAGTGACTGAGTTTGTTTTAACACGTATCAAAAATCCCAATGTATCGGTTTATGATATTGCATATGGCCTGGCTATGAGTGAACGCCAGTTGTACAGATTGGCGAAAAGCCTGACAGGGTGCAGCCCAGCACAATTAATAAAAGAAGTTCGCCTTCAAAAAGCCTATGAGTTGCTGTCAGGTGGCACTATAACCAAACTTGAAGAGGTATCGAAGCAGGTGGGATTTGAAACAGCTAATTATTTTTCAAAGCAATTCTATGAGCGATTCGGGAAACGTCCAACGGAATTTCTTTAGGCTAGTGACACCAGGATAAATCATGTTGAATAACAGTATTTTATACGCAAGTACTGCAACAACTATGTAAAACAAAAGCGGCAATACTCCAGCGACAATGGTACTTACTATTGCTTAATCCATCTATACTTGTAACTAATTTATATTTCCCGTACTGTTTATCCCACAACAAAATTCCATCAGCTGTAGCAAGACAATAAATTCCCCTTTTATATACTCACAAATACACAAGAACCTGTTATTTTCATCAAGTGGAGCCTTGGAAAATCTAGCGAGCTTATTGCCAGTCTGAATGTATACGGAATTCCCCATTGTTGCAAGCAGATCTTCTTAAGAGTCCTTAATAAGTGCATGACTCATCGAATCGAAAACAAATATCCCTTTTTCTTCTGTAAGGACGCCCAACACTAATAGATTACCATTAGCATCAATAGAGATTCTGTTAATAAAGTTAAATGGTAAACTGTCCTTTTCCCTGGTAAACCAGGGAAAACCCTGGCCATGCAAGCAGCTTAGACCGAGCGGAGTTGCTACCCACATGAATCCCTGACGATCCTAAATGTTGTACCTATATTGTACCATAAATGAAAAATGCCTCATAAATCATTGATTTACAAGGCATTTAAGAAATTAGAGGTGGTCCCTCAGGGTCTAATTATTTTTAATATGAATAGAGCTATTTAAATGAATGTCAATGCCAGTAAGGGTTTCGTCAATATTTTGAGGTTCATTAATGTTTGTAATTGTTGATAGTTGCACATTGCAAACCGCCACCTTTCCGCCACCTCGCTTTATTGAACAAACATCCCCAAGGAAATTATTCTTGGTTCGAACCGCACACGGACTACTAAATATAATATACGATTAACCTGAATCGAACAGGAGTGAAAACTGGAAAGCCTTTGATAAATATTACCCTGTTCCATCATGTTCTATTCTTTTCACTCCCTGATTTCTAGTAAAAATTAAGATTGTTTCATTCCTACAAAGTACGTAGTTATAGATAGCTTTATTTTTCAACCGACGACCACGATTTTTCGGATTGTTTTGAATAAAAATATTTATCCTCTTTAACAGTCATAGACAACAAAATTACT
>CANGSR010000416.1 GCA_947456055.1 Chitinophagaceae bacterium | reverse complement strand
GATCAAAGTAGGGATTATTGGTTTGGGGTATTGGGGGCCTAACCTGGTACGTAATTTTTCCATCCAGAACAATGCAACTGTATACATGGTAGCCGATTCGAGAATTGAAAGGCTCAACCTGATTAAAAAGAACTACCCCAATGTACTTACCTGTTCTACCGCTGAGGAACTCATTAATAATCCCGAAATAGATGCGGTTGTAATAGCTACTCCGGTTTTTACCCATTACGAACTGGCTAAAAAGGCAATGATGCAGGGTAAACATGTATTGTTGGAGAAACCAATGGCTGATTCTGTGGCCCATTGCATAGAGTTAATCAATATAGCTGAACAAAAAGGGCTAACCTTAATGGTGGACCATACCTTTTTATACACAAGCGCAGTGCAAAAGATGAAGGAACTAATAGATGCAGGCACAATAGGTACTATGCACTATTTCGATTCATCACGTATAAACCTGGGTTTGTTCCAACCAGATATCAATGTATTATGGGATTTGGCACCACATGACATCTCTATCCTTACCTACCTGAACAATACCAAACCTTATAGTATTAATGCCACAGGCATTTCTCACACCTTTAATGGCATAGAAAATATAGCCTATATGACTATAAACTATGAGAGCGATTTTATAGCCCATTTTAATTGTTCCTGGACATCCCCAGTAAAAATAAGGCAGACACTGATAGGTGGCGACAACAAAATGATTGTTTACAATGACCTGGAACCATCGGAAAAAGTAAGAATCTATGATACCGGTTACAACCATAAACTAGATGATGAAAAAAACCGGATAATGGTAGATTACCGTACAGGAGATGTATATATTCCTAAACTGGCCTCAACTGAAGCTTTATATGGGGTAGCTAAAGATTTTGCTGAATCCATTATTCATAAGAAAGAACCAATGGCTAATAGCAAACTGGGCATGGAGGTAGTAAGGATACTTGAAGCATCGCAACAATCAATAACCAATAAAGGAAAAGAAGTAATCTTATAATAAACATGGAGAAGGTAACCATCAATAATGAAAAGCAAAGCCTGAATAATGTACTTATGGGCGAAAACGTGCGCATTTTCAATTTCGTGAATGCATACGGTTGCAGTATTGACGATAATTCTAAAGTTGGCGCATTTGTAGAAATACAGAAAGGGGCTAGCATTGGTAAGAACTGTAAAATATCGAGCCATACTTTTATTTGTGAAGGGGTGCATATTGAAGACAATGTATTTATAGGCCATGGAGTGATGTTCACTAATGACCTTTTCCCTAGGGCTACAAATCCGGATGGGTCCCAACAGACAGATGCAGACTGGACAATGATAGAAACCTTTATTAAAAAAGGAGCTTCTATAGGTAGTAATGCTACTATACTTTGTGGCATCACAATTGGTGAGAATGCACTGGTAGGTGCTGGGTCGGTAGTAACCAAGGATGTACCTGCAAATACAATAGTTGCTGGAAATCCGGCACGTATCATGAAGAAAACAAATAGCTAATAATAAAACTAATAACAGTGATCAATAAAATTCCTTGCCTGGACCTTAATGGACAGCACCAGCAAATAAAACAAGAGATATTTGCTGCATTTGAAAAGGTATATGATGCTACGGCATTTTCGGGCGGACCGTTTGTTGCCGAATTTGAAAATGCATTTGCCCCATATATTGGCGCAAAGCATGCTATTGGTGTAAGTAATGGCACTATAGCCCTTCATTTGGCAATGCTGGCATTAGGCATAGGCCCTGGCGATGAGGTTATCATACCCGCAAATACCTTTATAGCAACGGCCTGGGGAGTATCGCATGCAGGTGCAACACCTGTATTTGTGGATTGTGATGCAAATAACTGGGAAATTAACCCTGCTAAAATAGAGGCTGCAATTACACCTAAAACCAAAGCTATAATCGGGGTGCATCTTTATGGGCAGCCTTTTGATATTAATGCCGTAAAAGCAATAGCCGATAAGCATAACCTATACCTGGTGGAAGATGCCGCACAGGCACAAGGTGCAAGATACCATGACCAAACTGTAGGTGCATTTGGCGAAATGGCTTGCTATAGTTTTTATCCCGGTAAAAACCTGGGAGCATGTGGTGAAGCTGGTGGAATTACGACCAACAATGATAAATACTCAGAGCACCTTAGGTCACTTAGAAACCATGGTTGCACAGTTAGGTATTACCATGATGAAATAGGTTATAATTACAGAATGGGTGGCCTGGAAGGCGCATCACTTACCATAAAGCTAAAATACCTTGAAGGTTGGAATAACCGTCGCCGGGCTATTGCAAAACGTTACCAGAATGAAATAGTAAACCCAAAAATCAAGATGCAGTCAAAAGACTCATGGTCGGATGGGATTTACCATTTGTTTGTTGTGACCACTGAAGATAAGGAAGCTTTTGTAAAACACCTGGGTGACAACAATGTTATTGCAGCATTCCACTACCCTGTGCCTTGCCATCTTCAAAAAGCATATGCACATTTAGGCTATAAGGTTGGTGATTTCCCCAATTCTGAATATCTGGCAAGCCACTGTGTATCCTTACCCATGTATGCCGAACTGACTGATGAACAGGTAGATCATGTTATTAGCACCATCAACAAGTATTAATGCTCAAAAATAAGATTTCAAGAGCAGCAGACCAGCTTGCCCTAAATTTAAAAGGCAAAGTTGTATTAACTGAGGCTGCTACAGGGGCTTACGTGGTAACACCAATACTGGCAGCACTGGCCGGTGCAGAAGTTTTTGCGTTTACCAAAAACACCCGTTATGGTACGGTGGAACAGGTAAGTAAACTTACCCTTGACCTTGCCAGTCAATTTGATAAGGAGCTAAGTATCACGGTAATAGATAAACTAACACCAGAAATAATTGCCAAAGCTGATATTATTACCAATTCAGGGCACTTGAGGCCTTTAAACAAAGAATTACTGCAATATGCCAAAAAAGGCGCAGTAATACCCCTTATGTATGAGGCCTGGGAGCGCAGGGATGCCGACCTGGATCTCAGTTATTGCCGGGAACAAAATATCCTACTAGGTGCCACTAACGAAAGGCATCCGGATGTTGACGTATTCAATTACCTGGGGGATATGGCATTAAAAATGATTTTTGATGTGGGTGAGTGCCCTTATAATAATAAGTTCCTACTGGTATGTAACAATGATTTTGGCCCATATATAGCTAAGGTACTATCAAAGGTTTGTTATAAACTTGGGGTATGTGATGAGGCTTCGAGACAAAAGGATTATGACGGCATGGGTATTGACTGGATAGGCAATTTCCCTGATTTCGTAATACCAGACGACTATAGGGATGCGACAGTAATATTTACCGCCCATCCTTTTGAGAAAAGCTGGATTGGAGATGAAGGTGAACCCATTAGCACCAGTAAAATTACCTCACAGCTAAATGCCCCACTGGTTCTACGGTATGCCGGTGACATTAATGAAGATAGCTGTAAGGATAAATTCAAATATTACCCCCAGCATGTATCATCGGGGCATATGGGTATTTTGCCATCAGCTATCGGCTATGACCCTATTATCAGGTTGCAGGCGGGTGGGCTTAAGGCTGGCGAATTATTGTTGAGAAAGGAATCCCATTATAGGGACATATTGCTTGCTGAATATATTTAGTCAAACTTGTATTTTGCGATTGCACCAAAATTAATTATATTTGTATCAATAAGTTGCTATGTTGGCATTAGATTACAATACGGTTGTAAGACAAACATCACTGGATGTTGAGCAAAGTAAAAAGGACGTCTCCTATTTCTTTGCCAACTCTACTTTCTCAATTATATTTAAAATATTCTCTTTCATATTAACTACAAAGCAAGAAAAAATATCAAAAACACTCAATTACCAGTTAGGCATATCACATTTGCTCCTAAATGACATGAGCAAAAATTACGATGCCTTAGTTAATAAGGATTGGTCTGCTATGATTACAATGCTGAACAAGCTAATTAATTACAATATTGAGATTCAAGCCGAGCTAGAAAAATTCATTGAAAAGAATGAAAATAATGTGGACTTCAAAAACTACAATACTGAGGTAATTGAAACAATTTCAAATTTGTATTCTTGCATTCGTTTACTAAAAAAAGCAAATATAAAAACACCACTTGAAGAAAGGTCAGAATTGGCAATTGATGCTGTTAGGAGAACTCATAATACGCTAAGAACAATTCATGCCAATTAATCAGCGAGATGTTTATTTACTTCCCCACCCTTGGGATAATAATGCTGAAAGGCATCCTTTTATTGTCTTATCGATTGAAGATGCCATTGCACATGAACGAACATTTTTAGCTGTGATGATAACATCTGAACAGGCTAGAATTGATGATTTTTCCTTTCATTTGAGGG
>CANGSR010000415.1 GCA_947456055.1 Chitinophagaceae bacterium | reverse complement strand
GCGCTGAATATTCAAAGGCCATTCACACCAAAGCTATGGATGATAGTATTATTAATAATATTAGTGCTTCGTTGTATACAGCCCGTAGCTTTGGCAATAAGTTTGGCTTTGCTTTTCATGCAGATTATGCATTTACCAAAGATTTAGGGGCATTTACCTATGTAAGTTGGAATGATGGCCACCGGGAAATATGGGCTTTTGCCGAAATTGACAGGTCAGTTTGTGTGGGATTGAGTTATAATATTAATCAATCTTCCAATTTTGTTGCCGGATATTCTATAAATGGTATTTCACCAGAGCATGCAGATTTCCTGAAGAAAGGGGGATATACTTTTATGCTGGGTGATGGTGGGCTAAACTATGGCCTGGAGCATGCAGTAGAATTGCAATACTGCGTCAGGCTCAATAAGAACATTGTGGTGTCGCCCGATTTTCAGTTTATTGTCAATCCTGGTTATAATACTGCCAATGATGCCGTGAGTGTTTTTGGGGTAAGAACCCATTTGGAGTTTTAGTATTAAGAATAAATTATTAACCCTTCTTCAAATGTGGCGTACCCTTTCCTGTATTTAAATAAGTCTCCAGGCTGCTTAGAAAATAGTTCCAGCCATCTTCGCATACATTGTAGCATTCAAATGCAGGGTTTAGGCCCTCATGGGTAAAGGTGATGCTGGTTCCAGAATTTGTTGGGGTAAGCGACCAAAATAGTTTTGTGCCTTCCCATTCATCTTTCTTGTTTAATGTCTTCATGTCGATATAGGCTTTGGTGCATAACCAGGTAATATGGTCATTAACCTCGGCTTCCACTATTTCAAAAGTCTTGGTGGTTTTGTTGAAGGATACTATGAATTTATCTCCAGTGGAAGATGCCGAGCCGCTATAGTCATTCGTCCACCAATCAGGTATACCCATGGAGATGGCTTTATACACTTCTTCAATAGGTTTTGCTACCTCTTTGGTTTTCTTATAGTCGCTCATGTTATTTAGCTTTAATCCTTGCAAAAATAGAGAGGACTTGCTTTCTATAGGAGGGGTAATACCGACTGTTTTGAGGGCTTAAAATGCCAATCAACTTGAACTGCTCAATTTGCTTTACTTTTTATACACCTCAATACCTGCCAATATACTGCTTGTACCCGGCTGCCCATTCATTACATTGTAAACATTATTCATGCTGTCGGCAATGGCAGTGAGCGACATTTTAGAGATTTGTTGCAGGATATTGGTTCCTTTTGGCGCCCCATAGGCTTTGCTAAATGTATAACTAAGGTTGCCCCACTGGGTGCTGCCAGGTGTTGTATAGTAGGTCGTAAAGTCTGTCAATTCTTTAGTGGCGGCATCATAGTTCACAATTTTGAAGCCTGGGTTATTGCCATGTTGCGGGGTAATACCAGGGCATGAAATGGCTACAGTAGAAATTGAGGAGTCGGCACTATGCAGTCTCCTCAATTCTTCCATATGTGAATGGCCATAAAGGATGCCTGAAATTTCCTGCTTGTAATGGGTGGTAAGGCGTAAAAAAGTATTGAGCAAGGATGTGTCATTACCATTGCTAAATGCCCACATTGGGGTGCCTCCCCATGCATTGTTACCAGGTGGCACATGCATTGCAATGTATACTTTTTCGTGGTTTTTATGGGCCGCTGCAAGTTGATCGCCCAGCCAAAGCATTTGTTTCATTGCATCGGGTATTGCCTGGGTACCATCTACTGCCACAAAATTCGGCACATTCATCACTGTATTCATAGCTATAATGCGCAGTCCTTTTTCGGGACAGGCGGCATAATAGCCCATTTTCGGGGCGGGGTTAGATACTAAACCTGGTATGGTTGTTCCTGTAGTTTTACCAGTAGGATAAAAATATTGGGATACTTGTTGATGTGAAAATACAAAGTCGAGGGGTGTTTGGTGGGCCGAATCGGCAAAAGAGTAATAGTCACCAGAAAGAGCATCGTTATTACCAGGTAGGTAGAACAGGGGTTTGTGATGCTTATTGGCTATCTTGTTGAGGGCACCTATTACCTTAATAAGGTCGGTATCGTGGTTAGCTCTTAGGGGAGAATTAGGTGCTAGATAACAAGTTCCGGTGCAGGAATAATGGCCAGGCAAATCGCCGGTATATACAATAAATGAGGGTGCATCAGGGGCAGATAAAAGTTGGTCAACCTTTTTCAGGAACATTGCCCAGAGGTCTTCGCCGGTGTCACCACCATTATAGTTAGTAGTTTTTGCCTGTGCATCATAATGTATATCCGACAGGAATAAGAAGGTATGCTCTTGCCTTACTGGTTTTGCAACCTTGGTTGGTTCTTTAGCAATTGAGCGCTGGGCAATCAACAGACCACAAATAAGTAATGCTGAAAAGTAATTTAAAGAAAATTTCATGGGGATAATATTAAATGTTGAGCAATTTACACTTTTGAAATGCAAACATATAAATTACTGTGATTAAATGCAATAGGTGAGCGGAGGATTTTTTTGGGGGGAGTGGTGAATGGAATGTTTACTTTAAATTATTAAGGGGCAAACAGGCTTGACCTATTTGGACCCAAGGGATTCTGAATAAATAAGTAAAAGATTTAATAATGGAAACGTAGAGAAATAATTTCAACAGATTTATTAGTTATTCTATATACCACTATATGTTCTTTTGTTATTCTCCGAGACCAGCAATCAGAAAGATCATATTTTAATGGCTCAGGTTTTCAAATACCCGTAAACGGATCATTTTCAATAGATGAAATAATTTCAGAAATACGGCTCATGATTTTTTTATTGCCCGATCGTTTCCAAAATTGTATGTCATCAATGGCTTTAAGTGAATAAATTATTTCCAAAGATCGGCGGTTTTAATGGCAATGCCTTTTCCCTGATTCAATTCTTCAATACTTGCTGTGAGATGCTCATGATTGGCTTTTGTAGATAATAAATATTCAGTTTCAGTTTTGGTTGCAGATTTGCGCAATAATGCTTTTACTTTTTTAAGTACATCAGCACTCTCTGTATTGAGTAATAGCTGCATTAATTCCAGTTTTTCAGCTTTTAAATCCACCGTTAAAAATATTTTGTAGTGTAAAGATAAGTGAAAATAATTTTTTGGCGAGATTAGGTGTGGTTAGTTATCAAATTTCAAAATGTCGGGTTAAATAGGTTTACTCTTATTTGGTCTTTTGAAACCAGTAAAGAACAATTATTTTTTTATTATATTTTATAGTATGTTATTTAATTACCGCTATATTTTTCATAATTATTCAGATCCCAGAAAAATCGCTTCTGTGATTTATGTAACTTATTTCCAGAATAGTGTAATAATAGGATAGACGGTTATGTGAACTTTGCCGCCTGTGTATAACTAAAAGAGAATAGGGTATGACGATTCGGGATAGTACAATTCTACTCTTTGAAATATAATTAATTTGAACAATATCCTGTTACAATAGTGTGAAATAAGAAATAATAGGTAGATGCGGATAGAAAAACGAAATCTGGCATCAATTATGCTATATAGATTGTAATTGTTAAAAGTAAATAAATTTATCAATTTAAAACTAAATAGAGTTAAATACAAAAATATTATAATGCATATTAAATATATGGTTAGTCTGAGATGCAGATTAATGGTGCAGGAAGAGTTGAAAAAATTGGGATTGAGATATGTTGATGTCGACTTGGGTAATGTTGAAATTTTGGAAGATATTACATCTGAACAGCGGGAATTATTGAAAAATAATTTAAGTAAAATAGGCCTGGAATTATTGGATGACAAAAAGGGAGTACTAATTGAGAAAATAAAGCATATTATAATTGAGTTAGTCCATTATTCCGACATGCCAAACATTACTTTTTCTGACTACCTAAGTGCGAAAATGGATATGGATTATAATTACCTTTCAAATGTGTTTTCGGAGGTAAAGGGCATTACCATTCAGCAATATATAATTAATAATAAAATTGAAAAGGTGAAGGAATTGCTCATATACGACCAGATGAACTTGACTGAAATTTCATATAAGATGAATTATAGCAGTGTGGCGCATTTGTCCAATCAGTTTAAAAAAGTAACGGGCCTAACACCTTCTGCATTTAAAAAACTGAGAAAATCAAAACGGGTAGGGCATGAAAATATTTAGGATGTACAATGGATGCATACAATATTAGGACGTACCAAGGCACTTATCACAATGACTAATAATACAATCAATAAAATAACAATATGGTGCTATATATTAAATATATGGTCAGCTTGCGGTGCAAAATGATGGTAAAATCAGAACTAAAGGAATTGAATCTACAATATGTTATTGTAGAAGTTGGGTCCATTGAAATTCTGGAAGAGGTGAGTAAAACGCAATTAATACTACTCAATGAGAAATTATTGGAACAAGGTATGGAGTTGCT
>CANGSR010000414.1 GCA_947456055.1 Chitinophagaceae bacterium | reverse complement strand
GGTGAATTTTGGTTTATCATAAATCATCATCCTTTTTATTTGGCCTTACTTCACCGGGTCATAACCACTCTTTCCCCAAGGGTGGCATGAACCTATTCTTTTGAGTGCCATCCAGCCCCCTTTGAATGGGCCATATTTCTTAATAGCTTCCAGTCCGTATGCACTGCAAGTAGGCGTGTACCTGCATTTAGCTCCAAAATAAGGCGATATCGCACCCCGGTAGAAGCGGATAAACCCTATAAATATTGCTGAAAAGATGCGTTTCATACCCTAATTATCAGGAGGCAGGTTGTTTATAGCGGTAAAATTACTCTATACTATCAGATAAATGATTATGGTTGGTTAATCTGCCACTCATTTATCGTAATTTTATCAAAAATTTCGTTATGTTACTAAGTATTCATCCTGATAATCCGCAAGCCAGAAATATAAAAACGGTGGTGGAATGCCTTCAGGATGGCGGTGTGATAATTTATCCAACTGATACTATTTATGGTATTGGCTGCAATATTTTTAATGCAGATGCAATAGCCCGGATTGCAAAGATTAAAAAGATTGACCCCAAGAAAGCTCAGTTCTCGTTTATTTGCAGCGACTTGAGTCACCTTAGCGACTTTGCTAAAAGTGTAGATACCCCTATATTTCGACTTTTAAAAGCAGCTCTACCTGGTGCTTATACCTTCATCCTCGAAGCCAGTAAGCAGGTACCCAAACAATTGAAAACCAAAAAGGATACAGTTGGTATCAGGGTGCCTGATAATAGAATTTGCCAAAGTATTGTAGCCGAATTAGGGCACCCAATTATGAGTGCATCCTTGCCTATGGATGATGAAATTGAATATTATACCGACCCAGAACTTATGTATGAGAAATTCGGGAACCTGGTAGATATAGTAATAGATGGTGGCATTGGACAGATTCTATCATCAACTGTGATTGATTGCACATCTGGTGCCCCGGTTTTAATTAGGGAAGGCGCAGGTGAATGGGAGAAACTTATAGGGTAATTATAAATGGTTAATTGTTAATTGTTGGTGGTCAATCACTAATGATTCACCATTAATAATTGCTAATCTATCCCGCCTTTCTCTTTTACAAAAGCTGTTGTGGTGAATCTCGGTTTTAATAACATTATTATCTGCAAAATCACCGAAAGTATAATTAACCCCATACCATTCAGAAAACCCCAATTTAGGTCGGTTGTTCCTTTATTGAAGATTATTTCCCTGTTCTCGTTGTAAACCAAAAATGCCAGCAGGATACCGTAAATAGGTTCCAGGTTTACAGATAATGTAACTGTGAATGAGGATAATTTTTTGAGCGCATTCAAGGATAAAGACTGCGACCAAACTGTGCAACAAAGGCTCAATATCACCAACCATAACCAGTCATTTTTAAACCATTCTGCTCCAAAAATGCTAGGGGCATGGGGTATAAAGTTGGTTGCAGTTAGGTAGTAATAGAGAATGGGTAATAGCAAAGTGATAAATACCCATCCTGTAGTCATTTCATAAAACACCATAGTACGGGCAGGGTATCTATTGGCAATTCGCTTGTTCAATACGGTGAATACCGAACTTAATATTGCGGCAACCACCCCAAATGCTATTCCCAAACCATAAAACTGCTGGAACCGGTAAATTAGATAAACTCCTGCCAAAGCCAGAGTTCCCAGTAATACTTCTTTAAGGTCGTGCTTGCTTTTATTGACCAAGGGATCGAGCAATGAGGTGAAAATGCTGGCCGTTGACAAGCATACCAGTGCAATAGAAATATTGGCAAACTTAATTGCCCCATAAAAAGCCACCCAATGTAGCATGATTAAAGCACCTACAATTGCCAATTGTAAAAGGTCTTTACGGTCTATTTTTACCCATTGTTTACGATAGGTGAGTATTCCAGCCATAAACAAGGCAGTCAACAACATGCGATACCATACCAGGACGGGGGAATCAAGTGCAATAGCCCTTCCTAAAACCCCGGTAAATCCCCAGAGTAAAACAGCAAGGTGCATTTGGATGAGTGCTTTCTTCATTTTTAGAGGGTGCAAACATAGCTAAATCTATTGATGCACCATCAATTTATTAAAGGCATTAGATGTTTGTAGTATGGAAATTTAAAGTGCTATAACTATGAATTGCAGATATTATTCAATTGCCCTGATTATTGTTCCGTTCTTTTTTGTTCGGCTTGGATAAGTGGTAGTGCTAAATTAAAATTTGTAATTACTTCCTGTAGAAGCACTTTAATTTCAGCTAAACCGATACTCTTTTTGGCTAAAAGCTCAATTTGGGTCACATTATCATACATATTGCGCACCTTAACTATGTATGAACTTGACTTAAGGAAATGCGATTGTTTTACCATGGCTTCAAAATCTGTACCTTCTTTTACAGATTGCTCCAATTCTTTTAGGGTATCTGGTACACTCTCCATAAATAACCTCAAGACCTCATGAATATATCCATGGTCTTTTTCTGAAATTTCGTAAAGGTATTCGAGGTCTAAAATTGGTGTATCCATACGGTTCTTAAATTCCATTATTAAGTCTGTTATCAACTATCAGGTCTATCATTATATCCCACAATTTGTCCTGGTCAAACGGCTTGGAGATGCATTTGTTGATACCGCACAATTCACAACTGTCCATATCCTCTGGTGAGATACTAGCAGTGAGCGCAATAATGGGTATTGTGCTTTTTAGTTCATTTCTGATGATTTTTGCTGCTTCATAACCATCTAATACAGGCATATGTAAGTCTATAAGCAAAATATCATAACGGGACTTGGCTAATTCTTCAACAGCTTCTGAACCGTTATTGGTCATAGTGATAAAGGCTCCTTTTTTTTGGAATATGTATTGTACAATCTTTTGATTAAGCTTGTTATCTTCCGCAACCAATATTTTCATCCCGTCCACCAGAAAGTAGTTTAAAGTTATATGTTTATTTCCATCCCTAATTATGTTAATCGTTAGTGATTAACGGCATAATATGGTTGTAAAACAACGAAGTTAGGATATTTATTCGTATACAAGACTTTTAAAGCAAAATAATTAGGGAGATTTTGGAGCGTTGTTTATTAACTTACCGCCGATAAATAATAAAATTATGTAGTGTGTAATATTTTGTTAAGAAATTTTAGGGTTGCACACTTCCAAAACGAGATTTCGGCATAGAAATTGTAACTGAGAATTTATAATTATGATTTGATACCTGGTGGTATAAAAACGTAAAGAATTCCTTAAACGCACAGAATTAATCTAAGAATGTCCTGATATTGAAGGAGTTCCGATGTAGGTCTAAATTTTATTTTGTAATATTGCAATGTTAACAACGAAATTGGTAATTTTATAATGAACTGTTAAAGAAAGCTTATGGCATTAAAAATACACATTCTTCCACGTTGGCTAGTTTTCTTATTAGATCTTTTCCTGGTATGCTTCTGTTTGCTGCTCTCCAGGATGTTGAAATTGAATTTTCAGTGGGCGGCTGTTGATGCTGGTTTGCGATTGATGTTGGGTGTAGTTTTTGTTCTGAATGCTGTTCTGTTTTATATTTTCAAAAGTTATGCGGGTATTGTAAGGTATACCAATCTTGAGGATGCCCAGCGATTGGTAATGGTCAATGCCATTGCATCTTTGTTCTACTACGTACTCAATATTTTCATCCTGCGCAATGGTAATTATTTCACACTTCAGATTGTTACCATCAACTTCTTAATCACCACCTTTGTCATTATCTCCTACAGGCTTGGGGTACGTTATTGCTTCAACTTTTATAAATCTCTCAATCAGACGGATAAATCTGAAAAGAAAAAAGTTGTTGTTTTTGATACATCTGCAGATGGGTTGCACATCAAAAAGGTAATGAATAGTCTTCCTAATGGTGAAATGCAGGTGGTGGCCTTCCTTGATGATTCCTTTAGTACAGCTGGCAAATTACTAGAAGGTATACCTATTTATAGCACACAAGAAGCTAGTATAGCGAAGTTGAGGAGCGAAGGTGTAGAACTATTAATTCTTGCCAATAAGCATATTGAAAAGGAGAAACTAAACAATCTTGTGGATGCCTGCCTTGCACACAATGTGCGAATTCAGCAGGTTCCAGCCATGAATGATTGGTTGAATGGCAAGTTGGATACCCAAAAGCTACAGAATGTAAACATTGAAGAACTGCTAGAACGTGAAGAGATTAAGATTCATAATGAGGCAATCTATAGCGAACTGAAAGGCAAAAAGATACTGGTAACTGGTGCAGCGGGGTCTATTGGTAGTGAATTAGTAAGGCAATTATTGAATTACCGCCCATCACTCATTATCCTTTGCGATAATGCAGAAACACCAATGCATGATTTTCACCTGGAGCTACAGGAGAAATTCAAGAATGCCAACGTAAAGGCAT
>CANGSR010000413.1 GCA_947456055.1 Chitinophagaceae bacterium | reverse complement strand
ATCTACCGTGGATTTTTATACCCTGATGAAAAAGCACGCAACTGGATGGATAATAATAAGGTTATCACCATGATGCTGGGCAGGGGAGATAGCCTCACAGGCAAACGCACCATACTTTTCAACCTTAGTTTCAGGGCCGATAGTATGAGGGCGGTATTTACCGATTCAGCAAGGGCTAAGGGCTATAAGCTGGAAAAATTGCAACCCACTTCAAGCCTAAATGCCCCATATGGCTTAATAGTATCCAAAATCGGTCCTATAAAATCTGACTTCATCGACCCCCTAACCGAAGAGCTAAAGGCCACCATTAAAAAGTATAATGGCTTTTTCAACGGTTGGGATGTGAAAAAGTAAATCCTTTTATTACTTTTCACTTTAAACACTACATACAAGGCACCTCAAGTTAAGACAAATAGCACAATAGGCTTGATGAGGCAACTCCCCCTTGGGGCATAGCTATGCGTGCAAGCCGAAGGGGGTGGGGGGATGTTATAAACGGTCTATTGCAAATCCTCTATCAGTCATTTTGGCTTATCTAAATCATTCAACCAAAACTGTCTTTTAGCATCCATTATTCACACTTTGTATTAATTTATTCGTCCTTCACGCCTAATTTACCTACTTTCAATCCGTGTTGGCATGGTTTTTGAATCCATCTGTTTTGTTAGGGGTTTGTTATTAAAATTAGGTTTATGTTGAATAAAATATATGTTTTAGTCTCTCTTTGTCTGTTCTCTACCTATTTTGCACATAGTCAGGACCCTGGCAGTGGGGTGCAATCAAGGGTGCTCATCCTATTAGACGAATCATCGAGTATGATTAGGAAATGGCAGGATGGCACACCAAAGCATAAAGCAGCAGGTAAGCTCATTTTGGAATTGATGGATAGTGTGTACAAGATTAATCCAGAGATCGAATTTTCATTAAGGGCATTTGGAGAGCAGAGTGAGGTAAAGGATAATAACTGCTATGATACCAAAAACGAGGTGCCATTTTCAAGAGAGAACAGAACCCAGATGTCACTGCGCCTTGATGACCTAAGGCCACTGGGTATTACCCCAATCGCATATTCCCTAAAGCAAGCCGGTGAAAATGACTTGCTCGATGAAGCCCATAATGCTTATAGTCTGGTATTAATAACCGATGGAGGCGAAAGCTGCAACGGCGATATATGCGGAGTGATGCACGACCTGATGAAGAGCAAAATTTTCTTCAAACCCTATATCGTGGGTCTGGAAGATGACCCCACGCTGGATGGTATTTATGCTTGTATGGGCAATTTCCTTAAGACAACAAAGACCACCGAAATAAGCACAACAGTAAGCACCATAGTAAGAGGCCTTTTCCCCGCACTTAAAATAAATAAAGCTGGGTTTACCGATGTAAGGGCAGTAGTAAAATATGGCCCACCCATGCAAAGAATGAACTATTATTTCCTTAATAATTATGTAATGAGAAATTTCGGACCAGTAGAATCACTAAGGTATGTAAGATACTCAGGTGAGGATATAGTTTTCAAAGTTAAAATAGACTCATCCACATTGGTAAGAACAGTTGTAGGTACTCAATTTTCATCCCTAACCCAATCCACTTATCATTCGTTTTCAACCCAGTCCTTTAGCCTCACCGCTTTTGCCAATATTAACCCTAGAACCCTACCAGCTATGCCTCCATTTGTAAGAATGGATACCGAATTATTGGTAAGGGCTGTTGGTGCGCCTATTCAATCCATTAAGTTATCACCATTGAAACTATTTGCAATGGAAATATTTAAACTGATGGCCAATAATCAACTTACAGCCAGAAATTTACCTCAATTACCTGCATTTGTAAGATCAGATACCCTTGTTCCTCCGCCACCATTGCCCAAATTAACCAAGGCCATGTCGGAATCATCAAGCTTTAGTACTGACTTTAAGATGGAAGTATTGGATGCTAAGGAAACCGGTCTTGAAATATACTTCACTAATGGAAAGGGTAGTTATTACCAGTCGCAACCAGTAGTTTTAATGATCGAGGCAGGAACTACCAACGTAGTAAAGCAATTCAAGCGCACAGTTGACCGTTTGGGTAACATCGATATTCAGAATGGGGTAATGACCGGAACCTATGATATAGCCTTTGCCTCAAAGAAAGGCTTATGGGTACATAATGTAATGATAAAAGACAAAAAACTGAATAGGCTGGTTGTGAATGTAAAAAACACCAAATTGAAGTTTGTATATGAAGATGCCCCATCACGCCCTGTTTCTGAATTTAAAGCTGTTGTAAAACAACTCAATAAATCACCCATTAAAATTTCTGACCAGCGTTGTGCCGATCTTATAGAATACGAACCAGGAGAATATCAGATAGATATTAATTGCTTCCCAAGGAAAAGCATAAAGATGGACCTTGATTTTGAGGAAGAGACTATTATCAATCTAAAACAACCTGGATTTGGGCGTTTCAATGGTTCAGGCCTTCCTAAGCATTTCGTGGAGCTTTACCAAAAGGTAGATGGTGTAGATGTAAAATATTATACCCTTGATGTAAACGACCCCGAAAGCAAGCACCTACGCATACAGCCAGGTAATTATGAAGTGCATTATACAAAGGACAATGAAAGGGTAGCAAAACCAACTATATTGGTAAAAGCCTTCACAATAAACCCTGATTCTGAAACTGTTGTTGATTTGTTATAATTGCAATTGGTGTAAATCGGAGGCCTGCCGTTAGGTAAGATTGATAACTATTTCAGCACCTTCATCTTCACGGTCTCAATACGTGTATCAGTAACCAACAATACATCAAACTCGTATTTGCCTAAAATGATGCGCTCCTTTATTTTAGGTATGGTTTCATGCTCGGTAATGATATAGCCAGATAGGGTTTCAGACTCATCGGTAGGGAAAGCAAAACCATATTTTTCATTCAGATAATCCAGTTCCAACCTGCCTGAGAATATGAATTCGTTTTCTGAGATTTGTTTGTCCACATGCTCCTGCTCGTCATACTCGTCATTGATATCGCCAAATATTTCTTCCAGCACATCTTCCATGGTAACAATACCTGCCGTACCCCCAAACTCATCAATTACCCAGGCTATACTCTTGCGCTCCTTGGTGAATCGGTTCATTAGGTCCACCGCACTCATGGCCTCCGGCACAGGGGTAATGGTATGCAGCACTTCTTTTATTGTACTTGGTCTGCGGTTCAGGTCAAGGTGATGAATGTAGCCCTGAATATTGTCTATATTTTCTTCATAAACCAGAATCTTCGATAATTTGGTATCAATAAATTTCTTCTTTGCATCAGCTATGGTATCACTTATCTCTACCGCTTCAATTTCATTCCTTGGCACCATGCACTTCCTCACCTTCACATTCACCAGATATAGGGCATTCTCAAAAAGCTCAGTATTCATGTCATTGTTCTCGTTTTCATGGCCATGCATACTTTGCTTAACAAGCAGCTCAAGATCAACCCTGTTAAATACCTGCTTATTCTCTTTAAACCTTACATTAAACAAGTACTTAAGAATGAACTCGGAAATGGAAACGAAAATCTTAGCAACAGGATAAAAGATGTAATACATTATCAGCATAGGTATGCTAAAAATAGCCAATACTGCTTCCGCCTTGTTTCTGAAAATAGCTTTTGGTAAAAACTCAGCAAAAATGAGGATGATAATAGTAGCCAATAGTGTATCAATAATCAGCTTGGTATATTCCGATAGGTTGATGTGGTAGTGATGAAGCAGCCGGTCTGTGGCAATTGATGAAAGTAAGCCATAAACTACCAAAAGCACATTAACGCCAACCAAACTAGTACCTATAAACTCCGAAGGGTTTTCCATAAACCGGGCCAAAATCTGACCCGATATCTTGCCCTGTTTTTTGCGAAGCTCAATATTTAGTTTATTGGCAGAGATAAAAGCAATTTCAGTACCGGCAAAAAAGCCGATAAGTAAAATACATAAAACAATGTATAATAAAAGATGCGTTATATCCATCGTGCCAAAGATAGTAAAAAGTAATTACTAAAATTGAATGTCATAAAATGTTAACCTAATTGTGCACCAATATTATAAACAAATAACTGTCAGGTAGGGATATAAATTCCTACCTGACAGTGAAAAATCGATTTATTTAATCCTATTATTTTGCCTTCCTAAAAATATAGCGGGTAATAAATAAACCTCCCGAGCTACTGCCATTAGATGATTGCTGGTTGTTGCCGCAGGTAGTTTGGCATAATTCCCAGCCTTGAGAAGATAATTCGTTTAGCTTGTCAACGATAACCCGGTCATTATTGGCAATGTTTTCGAAATTGATACCTACCAGGCTATAGAAATTCTTCAGGTCTTTCTCCAGTAATTGGCCACCATCGTCAGTAGTCAAGATTCTTGAACGCCCCATACCACCAGGAACT
>CANGSR010000412.1 GCA_947456055.1 Chitinophagaceae bacterium | reverse complement strand
GGTAAAAGCCTAACTCACCATTTCCACCTTCTACCGAATGATAAACCTCTCCTGCCGGAGCATCTATTTCTCCCATTATTATTTTAAAGTGGAAAATCAGTGCCTCCATCTTGGTATAAACATCCTGCTTTGGCGGTATATGAAAATGGTCGGCTTCAGGGGCATAGAATACATTCTTCTGGTCGGGGAATTCAGCTTCGATCTTATTAATTTTAGCTATTGCCTGCTTAATAATACTCAGGCTCTCCCACATTTCATCATTACGCACCATGTAGCGGTCATAAACATCGCCAACTGTGCCTACTGGTATTTTAAAATCAAAGTCTTCGTAAGATGAATAAGGCTGAGCCACCCTTACATCGTAATCTACACCTGCAGCACGTAAATTAGGTCCGGTGAAGCCATAATTAAGTGCCCTTTCAGCACTAATTGGGCCTGCACCTATGCACCTGTCCATAAATATACGGTTACGGTTAAGCAGGTTTTCAAATTCTTTCATCATCTTAGGGAAGGTTTCCACAAAACTGTGGAGTTTTTCCATTGATGCTACCGAAAAATTCCTTTCAAAACCACCTACTCGGCCAATATTAGTAGTTAACCTGGAGCCACATATTTCTTCAAATATTTCGTAAATCTTTTCCCTAAATTGAAAAACATAAGTAAAGGGAGTAAGTGCACCGGTATCAACCGCAACTACCGAATTACAAACCAGATGGTCGGCAATACGTGATAATTCCATTATGATAACCCTCAAATACTCAACCCTTTTTGGCAATTTCAAGCCCAAAAGCTTCTCAATAGTCATATGCCATCCCATATTGTTGATGGGAGATGAACAATAATTAAGCCTGTCGGTCAATGGGGTTACCTGATAATAGGGCCTGCGCTCAGCAATTTTTTCAAATGCACGGTGTATATAACCAACTGTTTGCTCTGTTTTTATTACACGCTCACCATCAATTTCCATTATGTTCTGGAATACACCATGGGTAGCAGGGTGTGTAGGACCCAGATTAAGGGTGGTGGTTTGCTTCTGGAGCGATTCTTCCGAAAGCTTTATATGATGTTGTGTATGTGTTATTTGATCAGACATTAATTCTGGATTTATTAAATTAACCTATTCATTTGTGCCGGATACTTTTCTATCCAACCTGCTCTGAACTTTGTTTATATTTTGACCAATATTAATTAAAACAATACCTGCTGCAAGACCCAAACCAAGTGATCTATATCGCTCTGATTGTGCCAAAATGGAAACACAAATGGCAACCAAGAGCATAATATTTGTTGCAAGGGATTTATACCTATGCCACAAACCTAGCACCCAGGGTTTGTCTTTAAAATATAAAAGTATAAGGTCTTCCATATCAGGTTGTTTTAATGCATTGATTATCCCCGGCCAAACATCTCATCATCTTTGTCCCTACGAGTGGGGTCTTCCATTTCATATTCTTTACGCATAGGGAAGTAATCCATATCATCCACGTTTAGGATTCTTACCAGGTTAGGGTGGCCTATGAAGTTGATTCCGAAGAAATCATAAGTCTCTCTTTCCATCCAGTTGGCTGTTGAATACAACTTTGTAGCTGTAAAAATATCTGGCTTCTCAACCGGAACATAGGCTTTTATGCGCAAACGGATACCATCAACCATATTATGAAGGTGGTAAACAACGCATAACTCCTCGCCCTTCCTTTCAGGAAAATGAACCCCGGTAAGGTCGGTCATGAAACGGAAACGCAATTGTTCGTCGTCAAACAAAAACTGCAATACTTTTAGGTTCATTGACGCAGCAACATTCACAGTTAATAATCCGAATGGTTCTTCCCAACCGGACAGATGTTCTCCGAATTTTTCAGTTAACCTGTTTTTAATTATTTCGTTTGTCATAAACACTAAATCCGGTTAAGGACCTTGCCTGCTTTAATATATAAATACCCTATTTTTATTAAAAACCAATTCCTGCCTTATAAAAGCAGGAACCTAAATTATTGAATTGCATAACTTTCCATTAGTGACTTGTATACATCACTTGACCTCCGGCGTATACTTTCGTTCTGCACTATATCCTGCAATTTCAAAATACCATCTATTATGCCTTCCGGCCTTGGCGGACAACCCGGGACATAAACGTCAACCGGTATAACCTGGTCAATACCCTGCAATACTGAATAAGAATCGAATATTCCACCACTACTGGCGCATGCACCAATGGCAATTACCCAACGAGGTTCTGCCATTTGCAAATAAACCTGCCTTAAAACCGGTGCCATTTTTTTGGCAATAGTACCTGCCACTAACAATACATCGCACTGGCGGGGAGTGAAACCCATACGCTCTGCACCAAAGCGGCCCAGGTCGTAGTTGGAACCCATGGTAGCCATAAATTCAATTCCACAACATGAGGTAGCAAATGGTAAGGGCCATAAGGAGTTTTTGCGGGCAAGACCCACAATTTTATCTAATGACGTTGACATAAAACCTTCTCCGGAATAACCCTCAGGAATATCCGCCAACTTCACTTTTGTATTATATTGAACCGGTCTTGACATAAAATAATAGCTTCTACTTTCTTTTTGAAGTAATTTTATTTAACAAAAGAACTATTCATTTTCTAAATCAGCAATTAATCCTCCCAATCAAGGGCACCTTTCTTAACGATATAAATAAAGCCACACAAGAAAAATGCAACAAATAAAACAACTTCTATAAATCCGTCCTTGCCCAAAAACTTGAAATTAACCGCATATGGATAGAAGAAAATAACTTCCACATCAAAAAGAACGAACAAAATAGCAACCAGGAAGTACTTAATACCCATTGGCTGCCTTGCATTACCTACTGAAGGGATACCACTTTCGAAATTGATCAGCTTGTCCTTGGTTTTCCTTTTCGGGCCTAAAAGGTAGGAGCCCAAAACCATAACTATAACAAAACCAATGGCTACCGCTAATTGCAGCGCAATGGGGAAATAATTCATTGGCTTATTCAAATCAGCCGCCTGCAATAGAAGATTCATCATTTGTGTCTGATTACTAAGTAAACACCTTAAGGATTTGCAAAGCTAAGCTTATACGCTGAATTTTCAAATGAGAACCAGCCTGATTTAAATCACGGGTCAATAATAAAAATTGATGCTTCAGTGCTAACAATTACTATGGAGTATAATTTGGAACCTGAGAAATTGAATTATCCAAAACTGCAATATTTTTTTTTAGATTTGCAATAAAACCAATTTATATGAAAAACCATCTACTCTTTATTGCCATTTTTGCCATTTCTTTTGGAGCTTATGCACAGGGAAGTACCGGTTTGATAGCCCATTGGGACATGAATGGAAACGGAAATGATGTTACAGGAAACGGCCACAATGGACATCTCAGTAATGTAACTCTAACCACAGGAAGAAGCGGATTACCAAATACAGCCTATTCTTTTAATGGCACCACAAGTGTGATTACCGTCCCGGCCTCAGCAGCACTTAATTTAACCCAATTCTCGATTTGTGCTATTGTTAACCCTAGCGCCTTTTATTCCGGGCTTTGCCAGGTAAATTCAATCTTATGCAAAGGACGGGTAAATGGCCCCGGCACCTATGGATTAATGTTTTTCGACAATCCATACGATGGGGGTGATTGTAATGCACAAGATAATACTAAAGATGTTTTTGCAGCAACAGCGGGTGGTTGTGTTCCTACTTCTATACCTTGTTGGCAGTATTCACCCCAAATTTCTTTGAGTACCTGGTACACAGTTGTAGCAACATGGGATGGTTCTAAATTTCAAATCTTCGTAAACGGAGTATTAAAAACATCAACTGTATACACTGGCTCAGCTGTTTTTGGTTCGGGAACTGACAGCCTATCTATAGGATTAGACATATTTGATGCGCCAGGCTACCCTTATGCATTCACAGGCAAAATTGACGATATCAGGATATATAACAGGATTTTAAGCGATGTAGAAGTGGTACACTACAACTCTCTTGGAGTTGATAATATAGTATCAGATGATGATATAGTGATGATGCCTAATCCTGCCTGCAATCAGTTAACCATTAGTTTACCTAGCAATATTACTACAGGTAGCATTGAAATTATTAATCAACTGGGTCAATCAATGATGGCAAGCAATATTTCAAAAAACGAAATAACAATGGATATTACCAATTTACCATCAGGCATTTATTATACCAGGGTATCTGCAAATGGGCAGGTAATCAATAAGAAACTAATTAAGCAATAACACTTTAATAAAGTTTGAGCGGCTAATATTCTATTTTTCAATAGAATATTAGCCGCTCAATTATTTTCGGATTTCCCAAAATCGGAAAATACCTACCACTAATTTGAAGGTATGTAATGAGCAATAATGCTACAGGTATATAATAGGCACACCATGAAAAAACACTAACCCAACATGATG
>CANGSR010000411.1 GCA_947456055.1 Chitinophagaceae bacterium | reverse complement strand
GGGCTTCCGTTAACAAAACAGAATGTGATTGAAAATTACAAAACCGGGAATTCTGCTTTTAGTACAATATTGCCTAGCAAACAAATAATTAATATATTTGGCAATGAACTTCAGTAGTCTCATTAAATCTGGAATTAAGAGGAAATTATCACTAACAAATAATAAGTGCAGAGTTTAGGTATATAAGAGTATGGAAATTGTTTGATGAAAAATGGCAGGTAATAGCTGTAAGTGGAGTTCCAATTCCATAGAACTAGAGTTTAGAGCAGGTCTACAAATAGATAATAATATTTTTTCATGAACAAAGAATTATCCCAACAACAAAGCCAGGAACTTTTAGCGATTCTAAAAGACCGATTTGAAAAAAATAGGAATCGTCATTTAGGAATTGAATGGGCTGATATAGGTGCAAAACTTGAAAATAATCAAGATAACCTGTGGTCATTGAATAAAATGGAATCAACTGGTGGCGAACCTGATGTAGTGGGTTATGATGAAAAGACAGGGGAGTTTCTATTCTACGATTGTTCAGCAGAAACACCAGCGGGCAGAAGAAACCTTTGTTACGACCGTGAAGCGCTTGATGCGAGAAAGGAATTTAAACCTGCAAATAGCGCAATGGAAATGGCTACATCAATGGGTATTGAGATTTTGAATGAGGAACAATATAGGGAACTACAAAAACTGGGTAAATTCGATTCCAAAACATCAAGCTGGCTGAAAACACCAGCTGATATTAGAAAACTAGGCGGTGCTATCTTTGGTGATTTCCGTTATGGTACAGTATTTATCTATCACAATGGTGTACAATCTTATTATGCTGTAAGGGGATTTCGTGGTTGCCTGAGGGTTTAATGATTTTTCAATTAATATTGATCCTCCCCTTTCTTATTCCAATCTACCTTATGCCATTGGTCACCTATGCTGTAAAGGAGTAAGTACTCTGTAGCCTGATGATGCAGGGTAACTTCATATAGATGGCCCTCGTCTTTCATATTCACCTTGAAATCAGCATTGTCATAACTGGTACTACCCAAGCCATAATAGAGCCACCAGGTGCTCCATTGGTTTAGGGTTATTACAAGGGTACTATCATTTGTTACAGTTACATGTGCCCCATCATTTGGGCTTTGCATATAAAATGCTTCCACATCATAAACAGGATTCGTAAGCTTGGTAGGCATTGTTGCATTATACATCATCCTGAACTCGCCATCATCCCTTGTGCCAACCATTTGAACACCATCAAGACATTCAGGCAGGCTTAAGAGGAGCACCTTTTTTGTAGGGTCATTTGGGAAGGTCTTTACTAAATTATTGACTATATGAGCAGACTGTTTCCAATAGGAATTCACCTTATGGGTAAACCTTGCATTGAGCAATATGTAAATGACAATAATAGGATAGAAGATAATTGAACTCCGTAGTTGCCATAACCCTAAAACCAAAAAGAAATACACAAAACCATCAGCCATATAGGTATATCGATCGTAGATGACAAAACCAGTGGGAGGGAACCATAAGGGCATTATTAATCCTACACAGAGGGTTGTCCACACAAAAAGAAGGATTGTAGCCTTAGCAACATTTTGCATTTTTTTGAACCAAATACCTAAACCAAATACAACCGCTACCAATCCCAAATACATGATTACCAATCCTGTACGTGATTCGCAGAAATCATAAACACTAGCCCTCAATGGGGCAGGGAAATACCTACCTAAAAACACCAGATGGTAGATATACTTGAGTGGCTTAGAGAAATTAGCCACATTCTGGTCAAGTGAAATAGCGCCAATGTGTGCAACAGTTTGGTGGTAGATAAGGTGTAATAATGCCAAATGAATCAAAAAGAGCAATACCTGTGGTATCAAAAACCTGAATATAATCCCTTTAATTCTACTGCTGTCAGCATATAATACCCCACGGTAGTAGAGCCCCAATGTAAGTACAAATAATGGTGTGAGGTAAAATACCTCTAATGAATAGGTGGACAAAAAGAAGATGATACCAGCTAAAAGTGCAAACCTGTTATTTCCGGTTTCCAGATATTTTTGGGTATAAATCAATATGAGTACAATAAATAGCAAACCCAATAAATAATGAAAAGAGGGCTCCCAAACCACCACCTCTGAAATATGGGGGCAAACACAAAACAGGAATGCGCCTAAAAATGATATTAATGGTGCTCCTGAGATACCTGAATTGGTAAACAAGCGCCTGAAAAACACAAATAGCAGGCAGGCATTCAAAGCCTGTAACGTGATGTACAATAGATGCCAAAGCCACGCATTGGAGCCGAAAAACTGATAAAACACCCATGTTATCATCTGGGTAAGTTGGTACATACTCGGTATTCCTGATCCTTTTCGGTTGATATAATCTAAGAAGCTTACTGAATTCAGAAAATTTACCCAGCCTGGAAAGTCGCCTACCCTACCCGCCTCTGCAGCCGGCAGATAAAGCACAAAAACCGTAGCCCACAATACCCCCAATACCCATAGAGCATTGCCTGAAAGCAATTTTTCAATTCGTAAAGTAAAAGTTGTGGCTATTGATTGATTCACCGGGTATTGGTCTGTTGAAAATGATTATCAGGTTTTAAAAGTACGCTTATTTATTTATGGGGTAAATATTGGGTTATTCAGTTTACTGCTGTAATACCCCATTCACAATATCGAGCCATTTTTGCCTTCCTTTCAGATTCCAATGGGTATCACCTGGTAGATATAATATTTCATTTGATTGTTTGAAAACATCAAAAACATTTATGACCTTCATTCTGAGTCTGGGATGGTTTTGGATCAGTGGTATCAGGTTATTATATCCTTCGGGTTGCATTATAGTTGCCGAATTGGGAATCAAAGAGATGTAAACTTCCTTAAAACCCGTTTTCTTATAATGGTCGTATAATTCATTTAGGTTGTATACCAGCTTTTCAATATCATCGTGACTAAGTGGCAAATAACTACTGCCCAAATCTGTTTTGCTCACTGTCTCCCTCAAAAAGAGAAATTGGCGGTCATTAGAAATAACCACATCGCCAGAGGCTCTGTTAAATACATAATAATTAATTACAGCCTTACTCTGGAACAGTGGCACAACAGCTTGATAGTTGAACAAATTGCACTGTAAATTTTGATTGATGTAACGGTTGAAAAAATCATCAAGACCTATATTAGGGATTAATGAAGCCGAATAGACAGGAATTAAATTCTCTGGTTGAAGAAAGTCATGTACACGAGCAATTTTCTTTTTCTGTACCACACTATCGCAAACCTCATCAAGCATTTTAAGCGTGCTGAAATAGTCACTTACAAACCGCTCTGATAGCTCAATAATAAAGACATTATTCTTTGTAGAATCGAGGTGGTAATTTAATCCATGGTTGCGGTCTATATAATGTAGTCCTGTAAGACCGGCAAACATGGTATCGTGCATATGCCAGGTATAGCTATCACCATCCAGGTATAGTTCAATTTGGTTTTTGGCGGCAACAGTGGGTCTTCTAGTAGGTGTAATGTCCTTACCCGGATTAAATTTTTTCATAAAATCGAGGTAAGCCATACTAACCAGGTCGCCATGATTGCAACGATAGGTACCCCACCAGGTATCCACATCACGCACATCGCAATAGTATTGCATAGCCTGACGTGAGGTGGACGCCCAGAGAACCAGGAGCCCAAACAGCATTAAAAAATCACGTACCAGCTTCTTTATCATAACATTCGACTACCTTATCTTTATTAATTGTTTATTGATTATTTACAGCCTATTTTGTACTTTTTATAGACCCAATAAATATCTCCATTGCAAAATTAATCCTGCGCCTAGTACTTTTAACTCCACATTTATATCTACAATATTATCAATCATTGTTTAGAATTGGAAGTATATAAACTGGTTCTCAATAAATACCCCAAAGAAATAACAGATAGGCACCATGCAAGCTGTATAAACATAAAACATACGGTCGCTGGTGATAAAATGCCGTGGAAGGAACTTTTCCCTCCACAACATTATTGCAATAAGCAATACTGAAAATACCAGCTCTACCCTATTGATTCCTACATAGTTAGACCCGCCACTAAAATGCAAAATCTTGCCGATATAGTCTAGAGCAAAACCTACGTTTGGCGACCTAAAGAATATCCACAAGAAGGTGACAATTATAAAATTAGCAACAATCCATAATGTCCTTTCAATTGCTGGCCGGACATCAGCTTTCTTATCTATAATGCCGGGAAGGAAAATCACCATTAAGCCATGTAATACTCCCCAAAAGATAAAAGTCCAATTGGCACCATGCCACAATCCGCTTAGCAGGAAAACTATAAACACATTGAGTTTACGCCTTAGCTCACCCTTACGGTTACCACCTAAGGGTATGTATAAATAATCTCTAAACCATGATGATAGAGAAATAT
>CANGSR010000410.1 GCA_947456055.1 Chitinophagaceae bacterium | reverse complement strand
CTTACCTGCTATTGTGGTTATAATACCAGCTGTATTTATCTTTCTTACAGCCCCATTGGCATAATCAGCAATATATAAATTACCTGCAACATCCATTGTAATATCAGCTGGGCTTATTTGCGCAAGTGAGGCTGCACCACCATCTCCACTAAAGCCATCAATGCCAATTCCAGCTATTGTAGTAATTATACCTCTGGCATCTATCTTTCTTACTAAGCTATTACCATAATCTGCAATATACAATTCCCCATTGGGAGCATAAAACACTTTATGCACTAAATTCAATTGTGTAGCTGTAGCCTGTAAATGATTACCGTTAAACCCATTTACTCCTGTACCCGCAATAGTATTAATTATCTGGGAATTACCAGTATATGATGATGCCATTAAAGAGGCAAAAATTATAAAAAATAGATTTTTCATGGATATTTATTTAGTGTTTATTTAATATTGTTTTGAAGTTAAATCTATTGCCTTTGCTATCAGTCAATTGAAGTATATAAACACCGGTGGTAATATTACTTAATATAATTTGTATCTTGTTAACATCAAATGTATATTTATTTTCATACACTACATTTCCCACTCCATCAATTATTTGTACATTTACCATTTCATCCTCTGTAACCTTTTGGCGAATTTCGAAGCTCCCATTATTAGGATTTGGATATAAGGTATAGCTCTGTTCTTCATTGGCACCTACAGATTTTTTGCCATTCCCGGCTATTGCCTTCCTACTGGCACACCATTGGCAGGTATCTTTTACTGCGGTAGAATCATCACAATAATCACCAAATGAACCGGGGTCATCGTGAACCACCCGCCACAAACTTCGGGCTTCATGTATAATATTGCCATCACGGTAGGGGCAAAGGTTTGCAAGATAATTGAGCTGGCAGGTATCTGCTACAGATAATACCCCATGTATATAATGTGTGTATATTTTATAAAAACTCAGATAATTAACCACAATTGGGTCAGCGGCGGCATTGTCTGCCATTAATACCCCTGTCACTGTATCGCTTGCCGATGTAGTATCTGCATCTATACCCATTGAGAGTAAGGAAGTGGCTGTAATGGTATCATCTATTGCCAAAGCATGCTCTATCCTTGCAAGGCGGTCGAATCTTGAGGTGGCTCCAAATCCGGCAAATTGGGCTATTATATCTGAACTATCAATAAGTGTATCATTGATAGCTGCATAATCATAGAGCGATTTCTGGCCTATCCAGCTACTTTTACTATATTCATGCGTGTAATCCACACCTTGCTGGGCTATGGCTTCAAACAATGGCTTTGCCCTGGGGTAAGCCCACTGCACTTCACAGGTAGGTGTTGAGCCAGGGGCATCATTCAATAATCTTCCTGGGCCTGGACCTGGATATGCTGCACTTCCGATATATCCGCCATAACCAGTTGAATAAGTTGGAAATGGAATACCAACATTATTTTGAGGATTAAAGAATGTGGTAGGTCCCACACTACCACCTGGATCTCTTACATATAAATTAGACAAAATGGAACTAGTTAATAACGGCAACCCATTTAAATTAAATGTAGTATATTTATTCCCATAAGTTGTCCACCAGCTAGTACCAACCCATATATTGTCGATGGCTGTTCTACTAGAAGCTGAGCCTAAATACTGAAGGCCAATATTACCTTTCAATACATATCCAAAAGCATTATGCACCATGGTATTATAAAACCAGATACCGGCATTGTTTTGGCCATAAAACTCAAATCCGGTGTTTGTATTTTCTACAGTATTGCAATTTACCCTCCATGCAGAAGATTGGTATACATATATACCCTTTATTACTGGAGATCTAATATAGTTAATTGGATCTATTAAAGGATTATTCCAGCCTGGTCCGGTTATATTATTCATGGTAATCCCATTTTTAATACAATTAAAATGTGCAATCCCATATTGTGCATTTGTGGATGTTCCGGGCCTTTGTACCAGGCTAATATGGTTAGATTCAGACAATATTTGCTGGAACCAGTAACAAGAAGCTTGTATACCATTCCCTACATAGGCTATCTGGTTGTAGTTGGTAGTTACCCTACCTGCAGATGTATGGGTCACAGTCATGCTGGGAGTCAATACATTTGATAATACAATGGCATTATCTACATATTGCCCATGTGTAGGCGAGGCACCACCTACCTCACTATATATGTAGTTGCTATTCACCATGGTATTGCCGGCAGCTTCCCCGTAGGCACCTACACCCGCTATATTGCTCTTTACAAAGATGCCCGTGTTGTTAATGTTTATTATCCTGTTATTATTTACAGTAAGTTGATTATATCTCGATGAGGTAATGTCATACCCATAGGTACCGCTATTTGCAGCCACTCCTGAAGCATAGATACCATAATGGTTGGCACTATATATTTCAGAGCCCTCGCCATCAAAGTAATAATATTCATTGGCTTTAATGCCCGTATAACAATCGTAAAATTTATTATTATTATAGGGCGGTATGGAGGTATTAGGGTCCATACCCAGCACCTGCAACCTGCAAACCGTATGCCCTGCCAGTCCTGAAACAAGACTGGGAGGTGCAGAAGCGTAGATACCACAACCCGAGCCTACAGTGGTAGAGACCTGGTTGATGTGCATAAACACATTGTTCATAAAGGTAACATTACTATTTGTCGCCTTTACCCCTATATGCAGGTGGTCAAAAAGGTTTACAAAATGGATATTGCTACCGGTAAGGTCCGGGTCGCCAATTACAATATCATTAAACCTGGCTGTGGTGAGCGGCCCTGTGGCACCGGTAAAGTCACCTACAAATTGCAGGTCTATACCTATCTCGGCAGTTACACCCGGCCTTTTGCAGGCTGTTTGTACAGTATAAGCTGTGCCATGCGGATTGCCTGTAGGATTATCAATATTAAACTGTGGCAGTAACGGTGTTGGGAATGAATAGGGCCAGGAAAGTCCATGAAAATCAACATTTGTAGTTGCCCAGGAACAAGCTGCGCTTTCTTCGAAAAGTATCCTGCTGGTAAATATAGTATTTTTTATACTAAATGGATATTTGGTTGGCACAGGCAATGTATGGCCTGCAGCCGGGAAACGGAGTATCAAAATACCCACCCTGTTCCTGTTGAATATTACTTCTTCAGTTTGCAAAATATTGGGTACGCTGGTACATCCTGCACATAGGGCAGGCAATACACCATCGGGGATGGTAACGGCAGTCAAGGCATCCTCAATAAGGGAATTCTTAGTTATGAAACACCTGGCCGATGTGGTAGCAGAGGATTGCAACATAATACCATTCCACATATCCGTTTGGCTACAAGTGTACAAGTGGCATTTGCTAATCTCGAGGTAGGAAACAGGGCTCACATTAATACCCTTACGAGGAATTATAACAATTGAACAATTAAAGAAGGAAACATTGCCAAACAGGTTTAAATCATCATAAACGTAGTAATTGCTATTTGCAAAAGTAGTTGTGCTACCCACGCTACCTACATTGCCTGCCAATGGAATCCAAGCCCCACCACATGTAGCACAGAAATTACCGGGGCAGGCCATTGGTACTGCCGTAAAAGTTGTTGAAGAACTACAGCCGTATGCATTGGTGCAGGTAATGGTATATGTAATCGGTCCGCCAATAGAGCCTGTGCAGTATACAACCTGCCCGGTAGTAGCTGAAAGCCCTGTACCAGGAGACCATGTGTAGGTACATCCGGGAGGGCCACCGGCATCAAATGTTGTTCCTGCACAGAAAACTATATTGGGTATCATGTGCATTACCGGAGCATCAGATACTGTAAATGTCCACAATGATATGGAAGTACAAGCACCAGAGGTATAGGTGTAGGTTATGGTTACCACGCCGCCAGCCACCCCGGTTACAATCCCGGTTGTAGGATCCACCGTGGCTATTGAGGTATTGCTGCTGCTCCACGTACCACCGGCACTGGTAGAAGTAAGCCCAACCGTAGTTGTATATCCTGCACAGATATAGGTAGGGCCAGATATGGTACCTGCGTCAAGCACAATAACAGTTGTGGTAACAAAGCAACCTGTACTAAGGGTATAAGAAATAATACATGTACCTGTACCTGTACCTGTAACCATACCTGTAACTATATCAACGGTTGCCACAGACAGATTGGTGCTTGTCCATGCACCACCAGGAGGAGTTGAAGATAATAATGTAGTACTGCCGAAGCAAACCGTGGTTGTCCCCCCAATGCTTGAAGGGTTGGGATTTACAGTAAATATGGCCGTAGCATAGCATCCTGAGGATAATGTGTATGTAATGGTGGCTGTACCAGGTGAAACACCAGTAACTGTACCTGAACTGCTTACTGTAGCTACACCGGGATCACTACTGCTCCAGGTACCTAAAGCAGGAAAACCTGTAAGGGTAGATGTATATCCCTCGCATGTAGAAAGTACT
>CANGSR010000409.1 GCA_947456055.1 Chitinophagaceae bacterium | reverse complement strand
GGTTTGGATACCATTATTTATACACTACCAACAGGATGTTTAATAACACAAACTGTTGCAGTAAATCCTGTAGCACCTATTCTTGGTCCTAATGCAGTTTGTTTTGCATCAACTATTACAGAAACTGATGCCACGGTAGGTGGTACATGGAGTAGCAGTAATACTGGTGTTGGAACGATTGGCTCAACTACTGGAGTTATTACAGGTGTTGGAGTTGGCACAACGATGATTACTTATTTATTACCTACAGGTTGTTCGGCAACTAAGGTAATCACCGTAAACCCTCCACCTGCAGCAATATCAGGTCCAAATGTGTTATGTACAGGAACTACAATAACTTTAACTGACCCATCAGGAACTACTACCTGGACAAGTAGTAATATAGGGGTAGCAACTGTTGGTGCCGGTACTGGTATTGTTACTGGTGTCGGAACTGGTGGTACTTGTACAATTACATTTACATTGGCAACAGGTTGCTATGCAACTTATCAGGTTACTGTCAACCAATCTCCGGTGGCGATTGTTGGTCCTAATGCAATATGTATCAGTTCTACTGCTACATATACTGATGGAACAGTAGGTGGAACATGGCAAAGTAGTAATACAGCTGTTGGTACAGTTGGTTCTGCTACTGGTATTGTAGGTGGAGTATCAAACGGTACTGTTACCATCTCTTACATTATGCCTAATGGATGTTTCGTAATTAAGACAATAACTGTAAATAACCTACCATCTGGCATATCCGGACCTACTCTGGTCTGTGTGGCATCAACAATTACGCTTACCGACCCATCACCTGGTGGTGCATGGTCAATAACACCTCTTGCAGTGGCAACTATAAGTGTAGGTGGTGTAGTAACTGGTGTGAGTGCAGGAACTGCTATGGCAACCTACACTATTGGTGCAACTACATGTTATGCAACTTATGTAATCACTGTATTACCCCAGCCTTCAGCTACTATAACACCATTGGGTGATACTATTATTTGTCCTGGTGGGTTTGTTGCATTAACTGCCCCTACTGGCACATCGCTTACTTACCAATGGTATAATGGCGGCGTACCGATAGGTGGTGCAACTACTTCTTCATATATTACTACTGCAGGTGGTAACTATAGTGTATTAGTAAGGGCAGGTGCTACTGGTTGTTCATTATTATCTACCCCAATGGCAGTATCAATAAACCCTGCTACAGCAGCAGTTGTTGTTCCCGGTGGATTAACAACAGGTTGTTCGTCACCTGGCATCACACTTAATGCCGTAGGTGCAGGCAGTTACCAGTGGGAGCGTAATGGAGTACCAATTATTGGTGCTACAGCTGCTACTTATGTAGCTACCGATACAGCAACCTATACATTGTTGGTAACCAACAGTACTGGTTGTACTGCGCGTGACAGTGTTTTCCTGTCAATAGCATCTTCTCCTATAGCTACTCTTAGCCTTTCTGGTCCTACTACTTTCTGTAGTAATAGTTCACTGACAATGACTTCAACCTTATTAGGTTCAGAATATACCTACCAATGGTGGCATACTGCCGGCGCTATAGCTGGTGCTACAGATTACTACTATACTACAAGTACTGCTGGTACTTACTGGTTAGTAGTTACCAACACCGGTGGTTGTTCTGGAAATTCGGCAAGTATAATTGTCACGGTCAATCCGTCGCCAAGTGCGGCTATTGTTGCAGGGGGTAATACTACCTTCTGTTCGGGTGGTAGTGTAAGTTTATTTGCAACTGCTGTGGTAGGTTATGGTTACCAATGGTATAGGAATGGGGTAATTATTCCAGGTGCAGTCGGTACATCTTACGTAGCTACATTATCAGGTAATTATCAGGTATCTGTAACCAATCCGCTTACGGGCTGTAATACAATAACACCAATACCAGTTACTGTTGCTGCTGTAACTACACCAATAGTAGTACCTCTTACACCGGCATCATTCTGCTGGGGTGGTAGCGCACACCTAAGTGCTTCAATAGTAGGTGGTGCTGGCCCGGTAGGATATCAATGGTATTATGGTGCAGCAACAATTCCGGGAGCCACTAATAGCATCTATAATGCTACGGCGGCAGGTACTTATTCAGTAATGATCACTGTTCCTGCCAGTTGTTTACTCACCAGTATGGGTATTACGGTAACTGAGAATCCATTACCTAATCCGGTAGTAACTTTCGATGGTGTGAATTTCAATACCCAGACCTATTATGTTTCTTACCAGTGGTATGAAAACAATGTACCGATACCTGGTGCCATACACTATTCTACTCCTGCAATCAACAATGGTAATTATAAGGTAGATGTAACCGATGTAAATGGTTGCCAGTCATTCTCTAATATCTATATATTGACGGGTTTTGTAAACCGCACAGCAGTGCCTATAATAGACCCATCTGATATCAAGGTATTCCCGAATCCGGCCGACAATGTATTACACATACAGTCTCCAGTTATGTTACGGGCAATCGTAAATAATATTGAGGGCAAACAGGTGCTGAATCAGATGGATGCCAGAGACCTGGACATCAGCAATTTGGCGGACGGTATGTATATATTAATGTTGTATGACGAAACCAACCAAATGGTTAAAACGAGTAAGATTGTTAAAGCGTCGAAATAATTGACATGATAAAACGAAAACGGCCACTCACGAAAATGGGTGGCCGTTTTTGTTTTTTTGGTTGGTCAGATTAATTATCGCCTTTATTGTTTTATCCAATATCCAGCTAGGTTAGCAAGTACTAGACATCCGGGATTTGCTATTCGAATTTACTAATCTACAGGATTGTCGGTGAATACACCCGTAAGGTACGCACATGCCACCCCGTTAGGGGTGAAAGCTTTGTAGAAATGTGAATCCAAAATGGGGTGGACCCCGATTTATCGGGGAAACCAGGTTTATAATCATTAAAGCCGGTATAGCGTTAGTCCGAAGGACTCAAATATGAATAGCCGCCGGTGCAACCGACAGGTTAGGGAATAATAAAATTATGATCCCCGAAGCGGATTCAACCAAAGTGTTTCCCCAATAAATTGGGGAATAGCCTTATCTTGCTCTAATGTCTACAAAGCTTTGACTCCTATGGAGTCTCCATTCTGGTGCGAGTATATGAATGGTTATAACCCCCATTTCATTAATATTACCCCTTAAAATCATAAAAGCCCCGATATCTCGGGGCAAATATTTTTCTCGGGCACGAATATCAATTGATAGGGATTAGTTTAACATCGTAGCTAAGGTTTACGATTCTTTTTAAGGTTTAAAGGTCTTTTTTTAGTTCGTTTAAGGTTTATAGATTTTTTAGCTTTCAATAAGGTAACAGGGACTAGTTTGCAACAGGTAATTTTGATTTTTTATTCTTTCGGTTTATAGTTTTTTTAGGGTTTACAGGTTTAGTCTTTTTAGCATTGATTAATGGGCTTTTGGTTTAAAGGTTGTTTTTAAGGTTTATTGTTTTTTAGTTTTAAGGTTTTACAGAATTTTTAAGGTCCAGGTTTTTTTGGTTTTTATATAATCAGTACTGATAGTCAAAAAAAAGGGTTCATTGTTTTTTTTAAGGTTTAGAGTTTGTTTTTGTTTTTTTAAGGTTTAAGATGCGTCGGTTAACCGCCTTCAACAATATAGACGAGTATGTGTGAGTGTTCGTTAGTAAAGTTTTGAAATATTTATTTAGATAATTTGAAAACGGGTTTGGCTATGCAAAAGCACCCTATTGATTCTTGTTTATATCTACTGGAAAAAGCTTGGGCATTGAACTATATACCAAAAGAATTGGTGTAGTAGTTCCTCCTTATACCGTGGGATTTGAATGTATATTAAAGAGGATCTCCCCTGCCATATAATTAAGAATTTAGGATACCAATGTATGATTTGTGGATAATATTGATATTTTGTGAATTTTGAAAGCCCTGAAAGGGCGCAAGCTCAGAGCGATAGGCATCGCTCATCGAAACGAATGGCATCAATTTTAGTTTAGGAAATTTGCAAAACCATTAGGTATACGCCAATTGTACGCAAGGGGGATCTAAATATTAATTACTATACTCCAATCCTACAATTCCTTCCTCATACACACACTATTATCAGCACCGGCGTATTGGCCATAATTGGGTATAAAGGAGTAGCCACATTTTGTATATAGCCTTATAGCCTCAGGTTGTTTTTTGCCGGTCTCCAGCACACAGGCTCTATAGCCGCATTCCTGTGCCCAGGCTTCCAATTCGCCCAACAATTGGGCTGCGAGGCCCTTGTTTCTATACTCTGGTAGCACATACATCCGCTTTATCTCCACTGTAGTTGGTTCATATTCCTTGAAAGCACAACAGGCTACGGCCAGGCCATCCAGATACCCTACTACCACATGGTTAATAGTGGCAATGCCATTATACTGTGCATAAAACGCATGCTCATCACCATCTCTTATGCTCAAGTCCTGGTCTAGTAATACTACC
>CANGSR010000408.1 GCA_947456055.1 Chitinophagaceae bacterium | reverse complement strand
TAGGTAAGTGAGGCGCCGAAATCAATGAGTATAACCTCGTTGGTTTTCTTCTTCAGTAAAATATTGCTTGGGCTTATGTCCAGGTGCAGTATTTTTTTATTGTGGATATAGCCAACAGCTTGGAGCACTTGCAGAATATAATTGATTGCCTCGGTTTTGCTTAGCTTGCCTGCTGTATTGATAAGGTCACTGATATTACCCGCATCTATATAGTCTAATACCATATAGGCGGTATCGTTTTCCTTAAATATGTCCCTTGTTTTTACAATATTGGGGTGGCTAAGCTTTTTTAGTATTTTGCCCTCTTCAAGTTGTTTATTAACCAGCTTTTCGAACTGTAGTTTTTTGTCTGTTCCAGTGATGGCCACAAGCCCTGTGCTATTGTCCCTCACACATATATCGGGGAAATAGAGTTCTTTGACCACCACTTTCTCGGGATTAGCAATAGGCACAAATTCTTCTCCAAACCCTGTAGATTTAATATAGCCTGTCTCCTCGGCAAGGTAGGTGATGCCGAAACCACCCTGGCCTATTATTTTTATAATGCGGTAGCAATTGCCTTTCAAATAAGTGCCAATCTGTAGTGCAAAATCCTGGGCCATATACTAGTCTGTTTTTATAAAAATGCCTGAAAAGTTATCATTCGACGATTGGCGGCACAATTTATCAATTTCTGCAACAATAATATTTAAGTCAGCGTGTTTCAAAAATCTGGATTCTATAAATTCATCATCAATGCTCTCTAAAAGGCCATCAGTGCAAAGCATGAAATAATCGCCAATTTGAATATCTTCAATTATGGTTACATCGGCAAAAGTAGGATATTGGCTGCCTCTTATGGCACGGCTTATTATATTCCTTTTGGGGTGTGTTTTTGCATCTTCGGGTTTCAGGAAGCCGCTTGCCACCAGTTCATTTACATACTTGTGGTCATCGGTACAAAAAAGTATTTTCCCATCCCTTATATGGTAGGCCCTGCTATCACCTACATGTGCCAGGGTAGCATTGCTTGCATTTAACGATATCATTGCAAGGGTTGTGGCCATTTCTTTTTGGTTATGCTCCCTGTAGTAATCATCGAAATTATTTTCTGCAATTTTTATTGCGGCTTCAATTTCTATTTCAGTGATGCACTCAGTATTTAGAGTAGTAAGGTGCTTGGCAAAGCTTATAGCCGCTATTTTACTGGCAATTTCTCCATTTGGCATGCCACCCACACCATCGCAAACAATATATAATTTGCCTCCATTGGGCATGGTAGTTAAGAGCAAAAAATCTTCCAGTTTTGCCCGCTTACCGATATTTATGATGGAATGTTCCTGCATGGTGGTGGTATTGTAACAAAGAGGGCAAATTTAATTAGGTGATGTTAGATTAAGAAAAGAATATTTTTTTGGCAGAGCCTAAAATTTATAGATGAAAACAGGTTTCAATTATTTTTCCACATTTACCCAATTCACTTAAATTAACCTTGCCCTCATTTATCTGGAAGGTGTTTTTCATTTATATTTGTTGCCATGAAGGTAGTCATATTTGCAGGTGGCCGCGGAACACGTATTTCCGAAGAGTCGTCACTACGTCCTAAACCTATGATCGAGATTGGTGGCAAACCAATTCTTTGGCACATCATGAAGATTTATGCCGCCTATGGGCATACCGAATTTATCATCTGCCTGGGTTATAAAGGCTGGATGATAAAGGAATATTTTGCTAATTATTTCCTTCATAATGCCGATATCACTGTGGACCTATCTAATAATTCATTAGAAGTACACAGAAACCAGGCCGAACCATTTAAGATATCACTTATAGATACAGGCCTGGATACCATGACCGCAGGCAGGCTTAAAAGGGTGTTGCCATATGTAGGCAATGAGCCTTTTATGCTTACTTATGGCGATGGTGTGAGTGATGTTAACCTCGATGAGGTACTGAAATTCCACAAGGCAAGTGGTAAGATTTGTACTATGACCGCAATACAGGCTACAAGCAGGTTTGGTGTAATTAAGATGGAGGATAATGGTACTATCGATAGTTTTGAAGAAAAACCAGCTGATTCGGGTACTTGGATAAATGGCGGTTTCTTTATTATAGAACCAGGTATTAAAGATTACCTGCACAATAATGCTGACGATATTATGTGGGAGCGCCAACCTATGGATGACCTGGCCCGTGACAAGCAAATAGCAGCATACAAACATCATGCCTTTTGGAAATGCATGGATACTTTACGTGATAAGGAGGAACTAGAAAATCTTTGGGAAACCGGGCCTTTATGGAAAAAGTGGTAACATTCGATTATTTAAAAGCCGCCTTCAACGGTAAAAAAGTATTTCTAACCGGCCATACCGGGTTCAAAGGTGCCTGGATGGTGCAAATATTGCATTGGTTGGGTGCCCAGGTAAAGGGTTACAGCCTGGCACCGGAGAAAAATAATGACCTCTATTATCAGGTAAAGGGTGATTCACTGTGCTATAGCAGTGTGATAGGTGATATATGCGACAAGCAAAAGCTGGTAACTGAACTAGCCCGCTTTGAGCCTGATTATGTATTCCATTTTGCAGCGCAGGCGTTGGTTCGCAGGGGCTATGATATGCCTTCTTATACCTTTATGGTAAATGCCCAGGGTACAGCCCATGTGCTGGATGCTATAAGGACCCTGAAAAATAAGTGTGTTGGGGTGATGATAACCACCGATAAGGTTTATGATAACCCTGAAAGGGGCTTACCATTTAAGGAGGATGATAAACTAGGTGGTTACGACCCTTATTCTGCAAGTAAGGCTGCTGCCGAAATAGTTATCGATTCCTACAGGCGTTCTTTTTTCAATCCTAATACTTACGAAAAGCATGGTAAGGCAATAGCAGCTGCCCGTGCAGGTAATGTGATAGGTGGGGGAGATTATTCAGACGACCGTATTATTCCGGATATTGTAAGGGCCATCACTTTTGGTGAAACTGTGGGCCTACGTAATCCGGCGTCTATACGTCCCTGGCAGCATGTATTGGAGCCATTGGGTGCTTATTTGTTATTGGCAGCCAAAATGAATGAAGAACCCATAAAGTATAGCACCGCTTATAATTTCGGGCCAAACCCTGATGATATGCTAACTGTAGAAGACCTTACTAAGGTGTTCATAGCAAGCTTTGGTGGTGGAAATTATGAGGATATCTCTAATGCAACTGCGGTTCATGAGGCTAAATTGCTTTTATTGGATAGCTCCAAGGCCCAGGAAGACCTTGGTTGGGTAGCCCATATGGATGCCAAAACCGCCATTAGGTGGACTGCGGAATGGTATGCACATAAGCAACATACAGCCCATGATAAGTGTATGGCCCAGATAATGCATTATTTCGGGGTGCTATAATAATTCCTATGAAAGTACTTTTGGTACTTGTCTTGTTCTTTTGTATCTCAACAGGATGTTGGGGGCAGAATTCTGTATCCCAAAATAATTCTTATTCCGAAGGGGATACAAGCACCCAGCTACTTAGGTTTAATGCAGGCAAGATTGCCATCACTGGTATAGTGAAATTGAGAATTGCCTTTATTCCGGATGCTGATTCAGGTAAAACAGACCAGGACTTGAGAGTGGCGTTAGAGGTGCATTTGGATAAAAAGACCAAGGCCAAACTTCCTAAACGACTTGTCGAAAACATTGAAGGCGAGGCATTTGTAACCATGACCAATGCCCAATTTGCTGCAAAAGTATTTCCATTTGATAGTGTAGGTTATTGGTTTGTGGTCCGGGATTTTAATTTGGATGGTGTTCCAGATTTGGCAGCTATAGGCGATTTAGGTTTCCATTCAAGTCCGGTAAACTACTATGTATGGGTAAATCTTAATGGTCGGTTTGTTTATTGGGATAAGATATCAGGAAGGCCAAGTTATCCTGTAGGTACTCGAAAGAATAGAATAATTGATTTAGGTCCAAAGGGGAGTGTAGGTAGGTTGGCATTTAAAAAATACAGGATTTTGAATGATACGGTTTTGGTGCCTTTGCAATGATGATTGAAAAGGCATGCCATTTTGTTCTGGGTTGTAATCCTGACAATAGTAGGGCAATTAAATGATTTAATTTGCAAATAAATTGACCATCTATTTTCATTTTTGCCTTCAATAACCACGAAGTGCGCTGCTGCCATTGACGAGTGTGGTTTTTAAGATAATTTAGACGATCATGCGGTGGCCTCACCCCGGCCCTCTCCCAAGGAGAGGGTGTCGTATCCGACTTTTTCTGATGGTATTTATTGGTGGCTTGGCGTGTTTGGCCATGCCATTTTCAAAGAACTTTTGTGCAACAAATTTGTTTCTCCGATGGAGCAGTTTTCATTTTTTGGGATTGTTTCTACAAAGCCTGTGACATATACGGCGCCAACGAAATTAAATTATGCAATATTTGTTAAGCAGATTATTTTCATCAAAGGGAAGTTAATGGGTTACAATGCATG
>CANGSR010000407.1 GCA_947456055.1 Chitinophagaceae bacterium | reverse complement strand
GTTGTATATGGCAGCACTGAAGCAGAGCCAATAAGTGCCATAGCGGTTGATGAATTAATAGCCGATGATGAACTTAACCTTGGCAGGGGCTTGAATGTGGGTAGGGTAGACAAAAGTGCGGAGTTTAAAATTATTAAAATCACCGAAGAGGCAATTGTTGCTGAAAGTGAACAAGAACTATCACAACTTGATCTGCCAAAGGGTACCATTGGGGAAATAATTGTATCAGGAGACCATGTATTGAGCGAATATTTTAATAATGATGAGGCTCTAAAGCGGAATAAAATATTTATCAAGGGTAAGTGTTGGCACCGCACAGGCGATAGTGGCTACCTGGGCAATGATGGGAATTTATACCTTACTGGTAGGTGCAATACATTGATTATTATAGGTGATAAACTTATTACCCCATTTGTTTATGAAGGTAGATTCTTATTAATTCCAAATGTGGAAATGGGAACCATAATGATGTTGCCAAAAGGGCTATCTGCCATTATAGAATTATCAGCGGTAGGTAATACAGATGCTGTGAAAACCGAAATTGAGAAAATGGACATCAAATTTGACCAAATTCGTTTCGTTGCCAAAATACCCATAGACCCCAGGCATAATTCAAAAATTGATTATCCCAGGCTGAGATTTATGCTGGATAAGCCATAAGACAGTTATTGGCTATCATCCCAACAATATCTTCCATTATTGTTTGGCTTGTTGTTGAAATTCGGCACTACGCTTTTTCAAATACTCAATTATTTGCCCAAAATCCATTTTCGACATTTCGAGAGACATCTTTTCTTTCGAAAATTGAAGGTGAAATTCAAACTCAAATTCGCATTTTTAATAGTAATTTAAATCATCGAAGCCTTCAATAATTGCCTCGATTTTCGAATTATTTATGCTGTTTTCCTTTAAAATTGAAATTATTCCTTTGCAATAGGATTTCCTATTTACTTTCAAATATAATCTCTCTCCATATATTTCCATGTTATTGATAACAATTATAGTTTGTAAACCAGATATATCAGTAGCGTTTTCTTTATCTAACTTAGCTTGTTTAATAAAATCCAGCAATTTATAAAACGCATTAGTATCCAAACAATAGAAGTAACCATTGATAGCTAATTTAGTTTTTATGATATATTTAAATTCCTGTTGCCAATGTCTATCTGATTATTTAAAACTAGAATCATAATAAAACAATAAAGGCGGCATATATTTGTCCGAGCCCCCAACATACCTAAATATTATATAGTTGCTAGGCTTTTGAGCATATGCATACTGAGAAAGCATGAAGATTAAAACAAACAATATTCTATTCATTATGTTGTGTAGTTTATATGTAAATTTCAGACACTAGCCTAACCATTATGTTTCGACTGTTATTATTCTAGAGCCTCACCTTATCACTCCTAAAGCGGAAACTTATATTTTATTTTTTCAGTAACCCCGGCCTAAAGGCCGGGGAAAAATGATAAAATCAAAATGGCTTTAGCCGAAATTCCACTATTAGGTAGCTAGTCTGAAAGGACCCGCCACTAAGAAAAAAACGTCCTCTTTATCCTTTTAATAATTCCCTTAATCAGCCCACCATCTATCTGGAGCCGGCGGTCGGTCGTCCAAACTATGGCACTATATACAGGGTATAACTTGCCAAAACCCTTATTGCGCAGCTTTAACGCCAAAAAGCCATCCTCATTTGCCGATGGCGGATGATTGAACTTATCCACCTGTAATGCCTGCTCCTTCCTGAAGCAGGAACTTGCCCCACCCACATTCACAGCTTCTTCCTTAAAAGTTTTTTTAAGCCACCGCAGTATATCCACAATAGTCTCGTAGAAAAAATAGGTAAACCTTGAGGTTACCCCGGTTGGGATAAATGTATACCTGCCATAACTCATAGATATGCCTTCATTCGCAGCCAGTGGACTTACCAGGGCTTCAATCCAGTCCGGGGGGTAGATACTATCTGCATCCGCATTAAGTATGTATTTGCCCTTTGCAGCGTCCAGGCCTGTATTACGGGCATTGGTAACACCCTGCTTGGGTTCGTTTACGCAAGTTACCCCAGATGCCCTTACCAATTGTTCGGTATTGTCCTTTGAGTTATTGTTAACCACTATTATTTCTACTGATCTATTGGTAACGCATTGGCACAGAGAGTGCAAGGTGGTAAGGATTACATCTGCCTCATTATAGGCAGGTATTACAATAGATACTTCGGGCTGCCCCTTCAGTAAATTTTTATAATGTTGTTGAATAAAGCCTATCCTTGATTCATTGGTGTTTTGGCTGGCATCATTCAGTTGCCTTACCCATGCAGGAACAATAAGTGACCTCATACATTCTCTTTTTGGAATAGGGCAGGAACTGTTTTTAGAATCAGTTTTATATCATACCAAAAACTATGGTTCTCGGCATAGGTATTATCCAGCATCAGGCGTTCTTCCTCCGACATTTTACCCTTACCACGTTTTTCTACCTGCCAAAGTCCGGTAAGGCCTGCTGGGGCTAGAAAACGAAGGGCATATTTATCAGTAGTTAGTTTTTCAGCTTCATAAAGGGGTAGGGGGCGGTTGCCTACTATACTCATATCGCCTTTGAGTACATTGTACAATTGTGGTAACTCGTCTATGCTGGTATTCCTCAGGAAATTACCCACACGTGTTATCCTTGGGTCATTCTTCAATTTAAAGAATGCTGAACCACTTTGTATCTTTTTGGTATCCAGGTATTGCTTTTCACACCATGATGTATTATCGGCATAAAGTGGGCTTCTACACCTTTTTTCGCCGGCTTTGGTACATTCTTCGCAAAGGGTATTGCTGTTATTTGTATCTACTACAGCCTTGTCAGCAGTATTATACTGGTTCAGGTGTTTCAATTCTTTCACTCTCTGGTCGGCATTTACATACATCGACCTGAACTTGTAAAACTTAAACACCCTATATCCTGTGCCCACCCTAAGAGAGTAGTAGAATATTGGTCCTTTTGACTCCAGCTTCATTATTAGAATTACAATGAGCAGAATAGGAGAAAGGCAAATGATAGCCATACTCGAAAAGACAATATCGAAAGCCCTTTTTATGAATGGTGTTTTGTAGGAGATATTACCATGGTTATCTACCTTTTTCTGCAAGGCATCCCAATGTTTCATCAGGAAGTTAATCCTCTTTTCTACAAATTCCCTGTCAATTGGTTTTAAGAAAACATCTGCCACGCCTGCCTGCAGGCATATCATTATCAGGTTATCGTTAAGCTTGTCGCAGAAAATGCAATAGGGTATGTGGCCCATTCCTTTTTGCTTCAGGGTGTCGAGCATACTAACACCTAGCGTACCCATTACTTCACTTTCGGTAAAAATGGCTACAATATTCAGTTTTAGTTTCTCGAAATCCTTACACATCTCGATGACATTACTAAATTGGATTAATTTAGTATTGCCCAAATTACACCGGGATAATTCCTCTATCAGTTCGTCGCTGGTATTCAACAGCGCTATGATACCTGCATTAATATCCGGCATACGCAGTAGTCAATTAGAAATTTCGGGTGATTAATTTCTTACCGTACCTTTTTAATATAACATTTATCCTTACTTCCAGTTCCCTTGGGTTGAATGGCTTTACTATATAGTCATCCGCACCTGCTTCAAGGCATTTGATTCGGGTATCTGAACCCTCTTCTCCTGATAATATAATTATAGGAATGGAGTTGAAGAAATTACTTGCTTTAAGCTGCACAAGTAGCTCATAACCATTAAGTTCGGGAGTATTAAGGTCGGTCAGGATAATATCAGGTAGGTTGCCCTTTTGCATAGCTGATAGTGCATCCATACCATTATCGAAAGCCGTAACTGTAAAATTATATTCCAGTACTGCGCACAATAGGGTTTTAATAGCAAAATCATCTTCTATAATGATAACCTTCTGAAGATTTTGAGCAGCCATAATTTATGGTTGGTATTTTATTTTTGTTAGTTATGAGTTAATACTGTAAACTAGATTTACAATGTTTTTCAATCCAATTCGCCAATAATCATGCCAATTTAGTACATATTATTTACAAACTGAAAAAACTAGTAAAATCCTTAGTGTTAGGGATATGGTCAGGTTCAAAATTATCCTTTAAAAATGAAAGAATACTATTTTTTGTAAAATATTTTTACCTTAAGAAACTGTTATCAATTGTCAAATTGTACCGGATGTTAACCTCCCCTTTTAAGCCTTAATCGATGAATTAAATAAACCGATATTTGTGCGATTCCCAACATACCTACTATAGGTAATATTGTGTTGACTGATTGAATCAGGAAGGTAGTCCCAACAATTAGTACAAAAATCCCCATTATTGTTAGTGCAGCCCTGGTATGGTTAAAACCGGCATCAAGCAGATAATAGTGAAGGTGTAGCCTGTCAGCCCTAAGTGGCGACTTGCCTTGTGATAATCTCAATACGAATAC
>CANGSR010000406.1 GCA_947456055.1 Chitinophagaceae bacterium | reverse complement strand
CCCGACCGATTCCCAGATGATTATCTTCCCGCTTATGTTTGTGGGCTTCGGTATTTTCACTGCCCTATTCCCTTTCCATACTTGGGCACCCGATGGTCACTCATCGGCACCTACAGCTGCATCAATGTTCCTGGCAGGTATCTCAATGAAATTAGGCGGCTATGGCTGTCTCAGGGTTGCCACCTACCTAATGCCTGAAGCGGCACACCATTATTCATGGATAATCATTTTACTCTCTACCATTGCTATTATTTATGGTGCATTTGCTACCCTTATGCAGACCGACCTTAAATACATCAATGCCTATTCTTCCGTTAGCCATTGTGGATTTGTAATCTTTGGTATTGGTATGCTCACCCAAACATCCATCAACGGTGCTGTAATGCAAATGGTATCGCATGGATTGATGACAGCCCTTTTCTTCGGTGCTATAGGCATGATTTACGAACGCACTCATACCCGTCAGGTAGCAGAGTTAGGCGGACTCTTAAAGTCCATACCAATAATCATTACGGTATTTGTCATTGCAGGTCTTTGTTCACTAGGTTTACCTGGTTTAAGTGGTTTCGTAGCTGAAATGACTGTATTTATGGGCTCATGGCAAAACCCTGATACATTCAGCAGGGTGAGCACCGTGCTGGCATGTGCTTCAATAGTGGTAACAGCTGTATATATACTTAGGGCAGTAGGTTCTGCAACCATGGGTCCTATCAAAAATCCTGAATTCCTGAAATTTGCTGATGCAAGCTGGAACGAAAAACTGGCATCTGCAACCCTAATATTGTGCATATTGGCCATCGGTATGGCTCCCTACTGGCTGACAAATCTTGTAACTCCCGATACCCACCTCATTATGGAAAACCTTTCAAGAATGGCTAAATAGGCTATAGAAACAATCATAACATTACAAGATATAACCTAATGACTTTGAAAAACTAAAACCCTCTAAACCTAAGATAAAGACTTTTTGAATTTTTAATTTTTAATTTTGACTTTGAAAAATGGGTACTGACTTTCTTTATATAATGAAATCCGAGATGATTCTTACGTTGATCATCTTCATAATCCTCTTTCTCAAAATTTGGGACGGGATTAAAAACAATGCTACCTTATTGCATTTTACCAATATCATGTTGTTTATCAATCTGGTAATTGGTTTCTTCAGTAATACAGATGGTAATTTGTTCAATGGCATGTTCATGACCAATAACCTGATAGTGCTGGAGAAAAATATACTTAATGGAGGTGCATTCATTATCTCATTAATGGCGTTCGACTGGCTCAAAACCCATAAACATTTGCTGGAATTTTATGTACTGCTGTTGTGCACCTTACTGGGAATGTATTTCATGATTTCAAGTGGCAATTTTCTCATGTTCTTCCTGGGTCTTGAATTATCGTCTATACCCCTTGCCACCCTTGCCAATTACGATATTGAAAAAATCAAATCATCTGAGTCCGCAGTAAAAATGATTTTGTCTTCTTCATTTGCATCGGCAATTATGTTGTTTGGTATATCTATGCTTTATGGAACTACTGGTACATTGAATTTTGTTGAGATGGCACCCTTGCTTAAAACAGCTAGTCAATTACAGATTCTATCTTTCATTTTCGTTTTTGCGGGTTTTGCCTTTAAATTATCAGCAGTTCCATTCCATTTATGGACTGCTGATGTGTATGAAGGAGCCCCTGCCCCGGTTACTGCTTACCTTTCAGTAATCTCAAAGGGTTCAATCATCTTCATTTTTATTACAGTAATGTTTAAATTATTTGCTACCTACTCTGGTATCTGGTACAATATGTTGTACCTCACCATCCTGTTAACCATCACCATAGGTAACCTCTTCGCCATAAGGCAAGATAATATCAAACGTTTCCTGGCTTTTTCTTCTGTTTCGCAGATGGGATATATCCTTTTGGGCCTTTCATCAGGCACAGGGATGGGCACTGCTTCAGCAATATTCTTCCTCATTGTTTACACCTTTTCAAACCTTGGTGCATTCGGGGTCATCTCTCTTGTATCTGCCAAAACCGGCAAGGAAAACATCAGTGATTACAATGGTTTTTATGCCACCAACCCCTATCTGGGCTGGGTAATGGCGATTTCCCTGTTTTCACTTGGTGGCATTCCTCCTACGGCAGGTTTCTTCGGAAAAATGTTCCTGGTAACCGCTGGTGCCGAAAAAGCTAACTACCTACTTATTGCTATTGCTGTAATGAATATGGTTATCTCCCTGTTCTATTACTTAAGGGTGGTAAAGGCAATATTTATAGATAAAAACGACAAGCCGATAGCCAAATTAACTGGCAGCATGTCTATGAAATTGGCCCTGGCTATCTGCCTGGTAGGAGTAATTACAACTGGCTTTGCAAGCCAGCTTTTTGAATACATTCATACAATAACCGGAAAATAATATGGCGCTTAATCCGAATCATGCATTTGAAGACCTGGGCGAGGTAAAGTGCGCAATAGTGGAAAAAAATTGCACACCAGAACGTGTGGAATTCCTGAAAAATATTTTGGAGCATAATGGCTTTACTGTGGTTATAAGCAAATCGCCACCACCAAAAGCAGCCAAACCCGCTCCGGCACCCAAACCAGCAGCACCTGCTGCCGATAGTACTGCCGCAGCAGCCCCACCTCCGCCACCACCAGCTGAACCTGTCGCACCACCCCCACCCGATACTTTTACATTGGGTGTTACTGATGTAACATTCAGCCCTACCAATGCAGTATTCAATCGTGAGCTAAAAACTACCGACGGAACCATCGTTACTCCTGCCTATTGGAAACAACAGGAAAAAACCATCCAAAAGGAAGAATGGTATTGGGGTAAGAACTAATTTTATAGTCCCTTTTGATATATGCAGGTTAGGTTGTTTAATTTTAACCAACTAGAATTTCATTTGTCTTTAATATTATTATGCACCTCCATCAAAAAGCTTAATAAATGGTATTTGGCCCAATATTCTTGAAGCTGCAATTCCCCCTATAGGCGTTGGCTTTGAGGGGCTGCGAAGGGGGTGAAGGACAATGTTATTGGTTTATGGAAATTTCGATTGGAAAAAGTGTATTCTGAGATATATTAAATGTTGTTTTCAGAGTTTGAAAGCCCTGTAAGGGCGCAATCTCAGAGCGATGGGCATCGCCCATCGAAACGTAAGGGTATAAAATACATTTAGTAATTTCGCATAATCCATTAGTCAATAACCTTTGGGTAACGAAGGATGTCCTATTAAACCATTTGAAAGAACATTTTAATAATAACCATTTCAACTCACTACAAATAAACCAACTCCCAAAAACATGGCCACCAAAACAATCCAACAAATCATACCACCTCCGCCACCACACATGGTAGGTGATGGTTTCAGGGTCCATAATTTCTTTCCCGGAAATGATTTTATAAGTGAGAAAAGAATGAGCCCGTTTTTTATGCTGGATTATAATTCCAAGGTGGAGTTTTCGCCAAGGGAAATACCACGTGGAGTTGGTGTGCATCCTCATAGGGGATTTGAGACCGTAAGTATTGCCTACCATGGCCGAATAGCCCATCACGACAGTACAGGCAACAGTGGTGTAATAGCCGAAGGTGACGTGCAATGGATGACTGCCGCTTCGGGAGTATTGCACAAAGAATACCACGAGGCCGAATTCAGCAGGCAAGGCGGGCTTTTCCAAATGGTGCAATTGTGGGTAAACCTGCCTTCAAAATATAAAATGAGTGAGCCCAAATACCAGGCAATCACCAATGCTGATATGGGCCGTTTTGAGTTACCTGCCGAAAGTGGCTATGTAGAAATTATTGCCGGTGATTATGGCGGGGTAAAGGGTCCAGCCACCACATTCTCGCCAATGGAGGTGTATAATGTAATCCTGTTCGATGGTGGGGGTATCTCCATCGACCTCCCAGCCCACTACAATACCGGCATCCTCATAATTGAGGGTCAGGTTAAAATCAACAATACAGCCATTGCCCCTCAGGACAATTTCGTCCTCTTCAGGAATGATGGCGAAACCATAACCCTGGTAGCAGAGGAAAAATCAATAATACTGGTGCTTAGCGGTGAGCCAATAAACGAACCACTGGCTTCCTATGGCCCATTCCTGATGAATACCTATGAAGAAATAGAGCAAGCCTACACTGATTACAGGCAGGGTAAGTTTGGGTATTTGGAGGATTAATCCCGTCCCAAATGGCAGTGGATTTGTAATCCACCAAACACAACTCATACCCAATTAAGTAGAAGACCCGCAGCATGGCTGCGGGTCTTCTACTTAATTACTATTACCAGTCAAATCAAATTCCACGACTGACTATCTACTAATTACCTGAGTTTACCCCCTATTTTATACACTACAATTTAGTATTTTCAGTAATTCTTTTTCTTTGTTTGTCATAGTAACAAGTTTCTCCCATTCCTTTTTGGTTTCACTATGTTTTAGATTTACCTTATACGTGTATTGCAGCATTTTG
>CANGSR010000405.1 GCA_947456055.1 Chitinophagaceae bacterium | reverse complement strand
GGAAACCAAGCATATTCTGTGGAAGAAGTTTATGCTGGAATGTATCATAGGGAGACGGAAGATATAATATTTTGGAGATACTTGTTTGATATTTTTTGTACAAAAACGACAAAATTCAAGTCAGTTGGTTCAAAAACTACAATAAAAGAAATTGCAAATGATATAATAATGAGCAATACCAAAAGATCATTTGTTGCCATGGATAATGAGTTTGATGAAATTCTAAATAAGAGAATTTTTCATCCACAAGTTCTATATACACATGGATATAGTTGGGAAAATGACGTTTGGAATAAGGATGTAATTAAATATGTGGTTGAAGAACTCACAGCAATCCAAATTACTAACAAGGATTTAGAAAAAAACTTTGATTCATTTATAGATAAAATGAAAATCGCCGTTTTGGCAGATGGATTTTTATTTAAAAATGGATTATCTTTTTTCCCAAGAAAAAAAGGAATTATGTTTTGTGTTGATTGCCAACCCAAAGATTTACCTTATATTATTGAAGCCAAAATTCATGCTATCATGCAAACTCATAAATTAGATATTCAAGCTCTGAATAAATTTGGCAAGGAACATTCAATTGATGTATGCAAATTTTGTTTTGGACATTTTTTAGCTGACTATTGTTATTTATTAATATCTAATTATGTGAAAAAAAGACATTCTATATCGATGGTATCCAAGGATGTTGTTTTTCGCATGGGAATAAAAAAATTTTTCGATATATGTTTTTCAGAAAGTACAATATTTGAATATTATAATAGACAATTTCACTTAACGATGAACCCATCGGTTGGTTAGAATAAGACTACTATACACTAAAACCTTTATTTACACATGCGTAAATAACCATATCTGACGATACAATCCTGCAAATCCCAAAATCCTGTAAATCCTGATTCTGACATTAAATACTCACATTTTCCCTCCCCCCACACCAAATCCCAAAAACACACCACAACTTTGTGCCATAAATCTATCTATATGGCACCACTCACCGAAAAACAGCAGCAGGCATATGGCCTGTTTTTCAACACCGACAAGAACAGCACTGAAATTGCCGATATCCTTGACGTAAACCGCAAAACCGTTTATCTATGGATAAAAAACGGGAAATGGGCAGAAATGAAAAGGGCTGCAAATGTTGCTCCGGGCATGATTTTACTTGATGTGTATGGCCATATTGGCGCCATCAATAATAAAATCCGTCAGCGGGAACCTGATGATCGAATCCCAACTATGGAGGAGGTGGAAAAACTGCGCAAACTCCTGGGGATGGTCAAAAACATCAATAAGAATCATATCGGTGCTTATATGGAGTCGTTTACAGAATTGGTGCGCTTTATAGGTGGTACTGATGAAGTACTATCCTGGAAAGTGGCTGAGTATGCTAAGAGGTATGTAAGGGGCAATTTTGGCGATATGGAATTTGAAACCTCCGTGAAGTCAAAGAAACAGGTAGCGTGGGTTAAGGAGAATCTAGCAGCTGAAGAAGAGCGGGAAACAGAGCTAAGTTCAGAGCGGGAAACAGAGCGTAGAGCAGAGGTAAGTTCAGAGCGGGAAACAGAGCGAAGAGCGGAGGGAAATTCAGAGCGAGAAAGAGAGCGGAGAGCAGAGGCATTTCCTGGGCGGGGAACGGAAGGCATTGATGAGGAAGAGTTGGAATTGGAGCCTGAAATGCAGGTAGAAAATAGCAACGACAACTGGGAGTACGGCACCATTTGGGGTGACGATGGGGCAATGATGGGGCAACGTGAGGCAACGGAATTTTACAATCATGAGGTGTTGGAAACCGCTACTGTAGCGAATTTGGAGCTGGTTGGCGAAAATTCAGGATCCGGTTTTTCCACCAAAAAAATATTTGGGGCATTTGGGGCAATGACTACCGAAACCGAAGAAGAATGCGAAGAAGAAACCCGCCACAATAACATCATGAAACAAGCCGAGGCATTGGCCGCAAAATTTGGCTATACCCTACCAGCAGCTAAACCAAAACCCAAAAACGAATTCGAACTAACCATCAATGGCTATTGGACGGAAGATAATGTATATGGCCTCCCTGATATTCCCGGTATCTATGCAATGTATGAATGCGAAACCGACAAGAAAACCTATTACACCAAACCCATAAAGCTCCTGGCCATTGGTGAGAGCCACAACATCAAAGCAGATGTCTATCAACTCCTGAAAAATACCCTCGATACTGAAAATCCAAATAGGGTCACCCCTCAACCCGGTTGGCGTGGCGTCGTCCCCCCCGGTCACGACATCTGTTTTTCCTATATCAAATGCGAATTCTCAGACCTAAATCGCCTTGCCACTGCTCTTATCGAAAACATAAATCCCCCTTTCAACAAGCCCCTCACGCAATTCAACTACCCTAAAACAACCATAGTCACCTTTGGCCAAAATCTCCTTTTCCCTAAAGTGATAAGTAAACAGAATTTGGCGGCGTGAAGTACAAAACACAAAATTAAATACAACGTAATTAATTGAAAATAAGTAGGATAAGACATGTGGAAACTCCCCTCCTGTTTTGAGCCTGCCCGCCGTGGTGGGGAGGGGACAGATGGAGCCAAAGGCGACATCAGGGGTGGTGACGGCGAGCTTAGCCGGATACGTTGTACCTAGTAAGTATTACTAGCTGAGCAATACTTATTACAATACATTTACTACATAAAACATTGTTAATAAATACAGTTAGGATTTGCGGGACTCCCCTCCTGTTTTTAGGAGGGGACGTTTTAATGAACTGGAACAGTTCATTAAAACTGGGGTGGTTGGGGCGAGGTTAGCCAGATCTATTGTTCCTGATAGGTATTTCTTGCCCTCCTCGCTCCAACCACCCCAGTTTTGGCTGCGCCAAAACGTCCCCTCCCTATCTGCCGATAGGCAGGCTAAAACAGGAGGGGAGTTCCCGAATGACTTACATATCTACTATTCAACATTTTACACGAATAATATTAATACACATAATCATTCTACCACTGATCCACACTCTGACCGATTACCTACAAATATCTCGCTTGCTAAACAAAACCGGGACGCTTAAAAATTACAAGACGAAGAGATACCTTTAGTCATATAATTTTTAAATATTTTTTTATAATACTATATAATATACTGACAATAAAATAGATAGAACGTAAGGGACTCCCCTCCTGTTTTTAGGAGGGGACGTTTTAATGAACTGGAACAGTTCATTAAAACTGGGGTGGTTGGGGCGAGGTTAGCCAGATCAATAGTTCCTGATACATATTACTTGTCCGCCTCGCTCCAACCACCCCAGTTAACAGCCTCTTGGCAGAGGCCGTCAACGTCCCCTCCTAAAAACAGGAGGGGAGTCCCCGCATATCTTAAACAATTGAATTTCAGCATTTTTTACTTAAACATTTTCAACATTCAATAAGAATTATAAACAAATAATATTACCCGTAGCCGCCACTTCACCCCCATCCATTGCAATAACAGGATATTAGCTTAATTTTCAGCCATTATTGAACCTCACAGGCCACATGAGCAGTTTAAAAACAAAAAGCAGTTTACCCAATACAAAAAATGATGTGAGTGCCGCTTTGCCACAGGTGGCAAAGAATCCCATTTCATTAAATGCAAAATTGCTTATCCTGCTTATTGCCATATCACTGTTAGCCTATGCCAATACCCTAAGCAATGGCTTTGTGCTGGACGACCATATAGTGATTAAAGACAATGCCCTGGTAAACAGTGGTATAAAGGCCATACCACAATTATTAAGCACCCCCTACCTATATGGCTGGAATACCCACCTGGATAATGACCTGTATAAGCCCCTGTCACTGGTGGCATTTTCGGTGGTCCACCAGTTTTTCGGGCAGGATGCTACTTATTACCACTTGCTGAGTGTACTGCTATTTGCTGCTTGTGTGGCTGTAGTTTACCGGTTCTTCTCAGCCCTTTTTCATGGGCAGAAAAATATTTTTGCCTTTATCGGGGCACTCCTATTTGCCCTCCACCCCATTCATACCGAGGTGGTAGCCAACATCAAAAGCTGCGACGAATTGTTGTGCTTCTTATTTGGCTTCCTGGCACTAAACCAGTTTTTAAGCTATTCCCGGCAGGGCAAAATTACCAGGTTAATACCAGGGGCACTATTCATCTTCCTATCGCTGATGGCTAAAGAAACCTCTATTACCTTACTGGCTATTATCCCGGTACTCTTCCTGGCTTATGAAAACCAAAACCGCAAGGCCAGCCTCCAGATTATCGTCACTTCAATGGTAGCAGCTGGGTTGTTTTTAATACTCCATTACTCGGTGCAGAATGCCTACCATACCAACCATGTAGCCCATATTGAGACCATTGAAAACGCATTGGCAAATCCTGCCCTGTCTTTCGAATCCCGCATAGCCACTGCAATCCTGATCATGGGGAATTACATCAAACTATTAGTTATCCCCTACCCCCTTATCTGCGATTATTCTTTTAGTTCAATCCCCT
>CANGSR010000404.1 GCA_947456055.1 Chitinophagaceae bacterium | reverse complement strand
GGATGCTTTATCAAGCAACATGCGCACATATACCTTTCTATCATCTGTTATATAGTCAAAGATATTGATACCTACCTGTAGCTCACTTCCAAAAAATACTTTACTTACTGAAAAGGCCCTTGTATTAAATGCGAGCACAACTCCATGCCTATCAACGAGTAAAAGCGAATCAGATACACTTTCTATAATACCCTTTAAGTTACTATTTGCTTGCCCGAACGTATTTTCTGTGGCCTTAGTAATTGATAAATTTTTTATAATTACAATGTAGCCATTGAGTTGATTATTTGAATTGAAATTGGTTGAAATCACCTCATTTACCCAAACTAACGAACCATCTTTCCTGGTTCTCCAGACATTATGTTTAATTCTATTAGATGATGATACCTCTTGCAAGAGCCTGCTAGGCAAACCTGCTGTTAAATCTTCTGTACCAAAAATCAAGTTGAAATTGCATCCTTTCAATTCCTGGTTATTAAACCCAAAAACCAACTCAGTTGCCTTATTACAATCCACAATTTGCCCCTGTACATCTAACAAAATAACGGAACAATCGTCCATTACTTCCATTAATGATTGGCAATCGATACTCCATTTATCCATATTAATACAGAAATTATGCCATCTGGTGAAGAGTTCATTTAAACTTCTGCATTTCAAAAATCTGACTACAACCGTCCAAATCTATTTTTGGTTGTGATTTTGTGGCTATAACACTTGATGGTTATACAACAAAAAGTAAAGTTACTCAAAGGTATTCACTTCGTTTTATGTACAATCATATTTATTTAGGCAGCATTGCCGGTTATAGTAATTTAAAATACAAGTCGCATATTTATTGCAAGTAAAAATAACATTACTTACAATATACACATAATAATTATGAGCATGGTTAAGCTGTATTAATCCTGCTTATTGAATTTTAAATAATCCTATCAAACCAAAACTATTGTTTTTACCTATACCCTAATTATCATTTTTTTGTAAAATAATCAATCAAACGTTTGTTTAATTTTAATCAGTTGTTTAATTTCGTGTCCAGAAAATGTTAAATCAATAAACAGATTTAAATATTGATTCGAGAAAATGGACTACAACGAGAAACAAATTGCAATTATCAATACCGGAGAGAAACTCTTTGCCTTAAATGGCTTTGATGGAACTTCGGTAAGAGATATTGCACATGAGGCCGGTGTAAACGTGGCCATGATTTCCTACTATTTTGGCTCTAAGGAAAAACTAATGGAGGCTGTTTTCGAGAAGAGAACTAATGATATACGTATTAAGGTGGAAAACCTGATGCAGGATACCAAATTGACCCATCTAGAGAAAGTCAACATCTTGATAGATGATTATGTTGAAAAATTCATCGAACGTCAGCAGTTTCATAAAATAATGATGCGGGAGCAATTAGTTGAGAATGGCACCCCTATTGCAGGTTTTATTCTGGAACTCAAAAAAAAGAACCTACAGTCTATAAAAAACCTGATTCATGATGGCCAAAAAGCAGGGGTCTTTAAAAAAAATATAGATATCCCCCTCATGATGGCTACCATGGTAGGAACGGTTAGCCACCTCATTACTTCACAAAGGTTCTACAGGGAAACCAATAACCTGGAACACCTGACGGATGAAGAATTCAAGAAACACATCAGGAAAAAACTAAGTTCACATTTGAAAAACCTCTTTAAAATTTCACTTTACAATGAAGCATAGATTGATATATAAATTCACCGTTGCAATATGCATGCTAATTGCCTCCCCCGGCAGCCATGCCCTGGCACAACAAGCGAAAAACCTGCCACTACCTGAGGCTATAAAAATGAGCCTCGCAAATAGTGGCCAGATAAAAATAGCTAATTTTAAGGTTGACGAAGCCAATGCTACCTACCATGAGGCTAAAGACAACTACCTACCCGACCTAAAGGTTACAGGATCTTACCTTAGGTTGAATAGCCCTAATATAGACCTGAAGGTAAAACTAGGTAGCAGTAGTAGTGGCGGCTCCAAACCAGGTGCTGTAGACCAAGCTGTATATGGTATGCTGAACCTTTCCTTACCTGTATTTTCTGGTTTTAGGATTAAATATGGTGTAGAGTCGGCAAAATATATGGCCCAGGCAGCCAAGCTGGATGTAGAAAACGACCGTGAGGATGTGATTAATAGTACCATACAAGCTTACAGCAATCTATTTAAAGCAAAGAATAGTGTGGACATGGTAGGCGAAAACCTTGCCAGGGAAGAACAAAGGGTTAAGGATTTCACCAACCTTACAAAAAATGGCTTAATGTCGAGGAATGACCTCTTAAAAGCCGAATTACAGAAGTCTAATATTGAGTTAGCCCTACTGGATGCCAAAAACAACCTGAAAATGGCTACAGTAAATATGAACCTCTTGCTTGGACTGCCTGAAAATTCAGAGCTCATTCCTGATACTTCTATATTATTAAATACTGGCGACCCAGGGCCTGTTGTTCAGTGGGAACAAACTGCTCTTACCAACCGTAAAGATGCTGCCGCCCTTGCTATCCGTGAAAAAGCTAGTGAGTCTGCAATTAAAGCTACTAAGGGTCAATATTACCCAGGACTAGCAGTAACAGGTGGTCTTATTGCTGCCGATGTACCTAACCTGTTGACTATCAATAATGCCATGAATATCGGTCTTGGTCTGCAATATAATATTGCTTCCATCTGGAAAACACCAGCCAAACTAGAACAGGCTACTGCCCGTATGCATCAGTTGCAAGCCACCCAAAATATCCTCAATGATGGTATCCGTCTACAGGTTACCAAGGCATATGAAGATTACCTGCTTAGTGCAAAGAAAATAGAGGTTTATGCACGAGCAATAGAGCAAGCCAATGAAAACTATAGGATTACTAAAAATAAGCATACCAATAGCCTTGCTACTACAACCGAATTATTAGAAGCCGATGTTGCCCAGTTGCAGGCGATGCTCAATTTCTCTTTTTCTAAAGTAGATGCTGCAGTAGCCTATTTCAAATTACAGCAAACTGCAGGTATCCTCGAAAAGAAATAAACTAAAACAAGACAAAAACAATTATACACAAAATATTAAATTTTCCTACATAATGGCACAAGTAAATGAAGTAAAAACAGCCCCAATGGCAGAAAACGAAGCACCTAAAAAGAAAAACAAAATATTCCCAATAGTACTAACTGTATTGGTATTGGTGGGAGGCACCTTTGGCACTATTAAGTATATCCATGGTCAGCACCACCAGGAAACTGATGATGCCCAAATTGAAGCCAACATCAGCCCGGTGATACCACGTATCTCTGGTTATATTACCGAAATACGGGTAAAAGACAACCAAAAAGTAAAGAAAGGCGATACCCTTTTAATATTGGACAACCGTGCAGGGTTGATACAGTTAGCACAAGCCCAGGCGGCATTAGGTGTATCTCAGAGTAATCTGGGTGTTGCCAGCGCCACTACCACAGCATCAAGGGCTAATATTTCTTCATTCGAAGCGAATGTTACCACCATAGATGCCCAGATAGAAGCGGCTAAGATAACCCTGCGCAGGGCAAGCCAGGATTATGAGCGCTATGCTAACCTGATTAAAGACCAGTCAATAACCCAACAGCAATTCGACCAGGCCGAGGCTGCAAAACAATCGGCAGAACGCCAGTTGCAGGTTTTAACTAACCAGAAAAATGCTGCCAGCCGCCAGGCAAACGCAGCATCATCACAAAGCAATGCCACATCAACACAAATAGGCGTAGCTAATGCCACTATTAAACAACGTGAGGCTGATGTGCAAAATGCTCAGCTTAACCTTTCTTACACAGTTATAACTGCCCCTGAAGATGGACACATTGCCCGTGTGAATGTGCAGATAGGCCAATTCCTGCAAGCAGGCCAGTCATTATTCAATATTGTACTAGATAGCAATCCTTGGGTGGTAGCCAACTTTAAGGAAACACAGGTTACGAAAATGCGTGTAAACCAAAAAGTATATATACATGTTGACGCCTTCCCTGGTCACGACTTTGAAGCCAAACTAGCTTCATTCTCACCAGCCACAGGTGCCAAATTCGCCCTATTACCTCCTGACAACGCATCAGGCAACTTCGTAAAAGTAGTTCAGCGCCTCCCTATCAAAATCGAATTCATCGGCAACGACCCACTATTAAAGGAACTAAGGGCAGGTATGAACGTGGATGTGGACGTAAACCTGGATTAGGTTTAATTCAAAAGTCAAAATTAAAAAGTCAAAAGCCGAGATGGAAACAAATGAAGGACAAAATGATGCTGGAAAGCAGGAAACGATATTTAACATTAAACATCGTGCCTATAATTTCTCCAAAAACATTGTCCTTTATGTTGGTCAGGTAAAAATAGTAAAAGTCTATTTTTCTATTTATGACCAATTAGTGCGAAGTGCTACCTCAATAGGTGCAAATTTGGTTGAAGGAAGTGCAGGCTCATCAAAGAATGACTTTTTGAAATTTTATACCATAGC
>CANGSR010000403.1 GCA_947456055.1 Chitinophagaceae bacterium | reverse complement strand
TGGAAGGAAATCTTTGGTATGTATTACCCCAGCTACCTTATCAAGGCTTTCCTTATAAACAGGAAGCCTGCTGTAACCGGCATCGAGGCAATAAGCACGTACCTCAGAAAAGGTCATGTCATAATCAATGCCACTTACATCCATACGGGTGCGCATTACTTGGCGTGCAGAGATATTGCCAAATTTGAGAATCCCTTTGAAAATGTTTACTTCCTCTTTGGTGGCAGTATGCCCAACAGTGAGTTCTATAGCATGTTCAAAATCTTCATTACTTATATTTTTGTTGGATTTATTACCCATTTTAGTCTCAATAAACGTGGTGGAATTTACCAATGTCTGGCTAATAGGCATAAAAATGACACGTAGGGTATTGATAAATGGAGCAGCAAAGAGGGCCATTCTCAAGTTGTTCTGGGTAGCATAAACTTTTGGCAGTACCTCGCCAAAAAGCACTAACAGGAAGGTGACAGATACTACCTGAATCAAAAATGCCAAAATGGGGTTGATACCGGTAATGATGGAACTTACCAAAAAATTAGTACTGATAACGATGGCTATATTAATGAAATTATTAGACACCAGTATAGTAGCCAATAGCATCTTTGGGTGGTCGAGCAATTCGGTAACAGTGCGTGAGCTTACCTTTTCATTGGTTTTAAGGTAATTGATATCCTTAATAGAGAGTGAGAAAAAAGCAGTTTCTGCACCTGCTATAATTGCAGACATTAATAGTAGTATGAGTATTGCAATAATAAGTATAGTGGCGTTGGGTGGTGAAAATCCACCCGGTGATGTTTGCAACAACATTGGTATAAAACTCGTGTCGCCTTCTGTGCTTTCCAATTGATAATTAGTTTGGTGTTGGAGTCAAAATTATGAAAACCGCTAGAAAGTAATATTATCTCTTTCGGTTTGTTTATAAAAGAAATTATTTACTACTAAAAAGGTAAGTCGTCCTTAGTGATATTTCCGGCCAATCCCCTGTCAAAACTCATGTCGGGGAAGGTAGTAGTATCGGCTACAATGTTATCGGTTGTTGGTGCTTCGGTATGTTCTTTGCGTTTATCAAGCATTACTAAGTTATCGCCTAGTATTTCTGTGCATGAGCGGCGGTTTTTGTCTTTGTCTTCCCAGTTGCGGGTTTTTATCCTGCCCTCTATATACACCAGACTACCTTTGTGCAGGTATTTCTGTGCTAGTTCGGCAAGACCACGCCACAATACTATAGTGTGCCATTCGGTTTGAGAAGCAAGTGTGCCATTTTTATCCTTGTATGTTTCAGTAGTAGCCAATGGGAATTTAGCTACAGCAATATTTCCTTCGAGGTATTGAATATCCGGTTCACGGCCCAAATTTCCTATTAACATGACTCTGTTTACGCCTCTCATAATAGTTCCTTTTTTTCAAATAAAAATAATCTATAAGCACAAGAATCTAAAAGTATAAATTATTTTCTAAAAAAGAAACAACTGTCTTAGGAAAAGCAGTTTTTTTTAATTGATTCGTGTCGAGCCAATTTCCTGGCTTTTCTGCCATGGCAGGTTTTTCGGATAGAGAAATGGTATAAAAGCTTGCATAAATGAGTTGATGGGTAAGGCGTTGGATGCTTCTTCCTTTAAAATTCAGGTTAGTGTTTTTTATTCCAAGGCTTGTAAAATGAATATTATGTTTTAATTCTTCTGCTTCAATTTGTTGTGTGGATTCGATAAGAAGTGGCTGGTGCAGGTTTTCCCAAATATCATTTCCTGTACGTTTTTCAATCCAGATAGTGCCATCATGATCCAGCAGGATATAATTGAAAAAACGTTTTTTTACTGTTATCTTTTTCACTTTCACAGGTAGCACATCTATTAGCGACTGGTGAAAAGCTATACAGTTTTTTTGCAATGGGCATTGGGCGCATTGGGTGTTGCGGGGTGTACAAACAGTAGCACCCAGGTCCATAATGGCCTGATTGTAGGCAGCGCTATTTTCAGAATCCAATAGTTCCTTGGCTAATGTGGCAAACAGTTTTCTGCCTTCAGTTGTATCATAAGGGGTATCAATCCCGAAATACCTTGCCAATACCCGGTTTACATTGCCATCTACCACGGCATGGGGCAGGCCAAATGCAAAAGAGGCTATGGCTGCAGCGGTATAAGGGCCAATGCCTTTGAGGTTAATGATTTCCTCGTGCTTATTGGGGAATTTGCCATTGTATTCATTGGCTATGATGCGGGCGGTGCCCAGCATGTTTTTACAGCGGTTGTAATAGCCCAGGCCCTGCCACATTCTGAACACATCATCATCGGGGGCATTAGCCATATCGGTAATGGTGGGGTAGGCCTCCATAAACCTCAGGTAGTAGGGGAGGGCCTGTAAAGCCCTTGTTTGTTGGAGTATGACTTCTGAGAACCATATTTTATATGGGTCTTTTTCACTTTTCCATGGCAGGTTGCGGTTATTGTCGTTGGCATGCCAAGCAGTCAATTGTTTGGTAAACTGGGCCTTAGCTGTTTTGGAGAATTCCATCAGGTGCAAAATACAGAGGAATATCCATTACTTTAGGCTAGTGGCGTTCAATAGGAGATATGGTTCTATAATGGTTTTCTATCTGATGGATTATTGAAATTGTTTTTTCATGGGGTTCTTCTATTATTTCTCACATGTAAATATAAAAATGCTTTGACAACCAAATACTTTTATGTAATATAGCAAAAAATTAGCCTCATGAAAGTCAGGATTATCATTACGGCTTTATTCATCGCCCTATTATCAACATTTTTTGCTGATAAGGCGGATGCAAGCCCATGGAGAGACCGCAGGTATTACCGCTATGACCGTTACGGCTGGCGCAAGGAATACCGCTACGAACCAAGAACTACAATGCGCCATAATGTAGATTATGGTTATCATGACCGTTACTACCCACGCAGGTACTACCGCCGTTATAATAATGACCGTTATTATCGTGACCGTGATTACCGCCGCCATTATTATAACGACAGGTATAATGATGACCGCTACTGGCACGACCGTTATTATCACGACCGTTTTGATGATGATAAATACTATTTCCGCGGCGGAGGTTATTAATAAAAGTAAATATTATATATGAAATTGAAATACACAGCAGTAGTAATTTTGGTTGCTATATTATCATTAGCAATAAGTACCCAAAGTGGTGCGGCACCTTATCATAAGCATCATAATAGCTGGTACAGGTGGCATTCAGATATTTGTGCCAAAAGCCCGGTTCATGGTCGTTTGGAGCCTTGCTTCAGGGAGAGGTGCTATAGCAACTATTCAAGGCACAGACACTATTATTATGGTGGTTACTACCGCTATGGTCGTTACCATGGCAAGTATCGCCATAGCAGCCCTGCTATCCTTAGCAGAAGGTAAGGTATAGATTTGGACCTTTATATTATTTCACCGTTGATTGACAGAGTTTTCTGTTAATCAGCGGTTTTTTTGTGCTGATAAATCCATATTGGTAATTGATACGTTTATAAGGTTGTCCTTCTCTAGAGTTCGAAGGTTATCTATGAATAACAATTATCTAAACTGCGATTTATGAATATTGAATTTTATCCTCAAACCAAGTCAACCCAAATAGTAGTTTCAGAAAGTGGCAGGCTAAGAGCGGTTAATCAATATTATAATCTGGATTTCGACCTGAATAAGGGGTTACAGGGGATTGTGAAGTTGGCAGCGGAAATGTTTAAGACTCCTATAGCCATGATAACCCTTGTGGGCAAAACAGACCTTTATATGAAGGTAAGGAAGGGCGTAGATGTGTGTACTATGCCAAGGGGATTATCATTCTGTACAAAAGCGCTGGAGCAAGAAGATATATTGGTAGTTGAAAATACTATGCTTGATGCGAGATTTAGTAATAATCCAATTGTGACGGATGGTCCTCAAATAAGGTTTTATGCAGGTGCCCAACTGACTACATCATGTGGAGAGACCCTGGGGACTTTGTGTGTTCTGGATGTAAAACCCCATAAATTTCCACAGGCTAAGCAGCATTTGTTGGAGGAGCTCGCCAATCAGGCAATGTACCTGATGGAGTTACAATTGAGCATGGAAACGACCCAAAAGAACCTGGCCTGTATAGAAAAGCAAAACCAGGCATTGGCAAGAATAGCCTTTGTTCAGTCGCACGAATTCAGGTCGCCAGTAGCCTCAATTTTGGGCCTGATGAATATTATCAAAGATGATTATTCTAATGCCAATGAATACCTGGAACTAATGGAGGAAGCAGTAAAAAATCTGGATGAAAAGATACATATGGTTGTGGCCTCTACTAACCTGGCGCAGGAGGCGATAATGGCGTAGGGGGATTGGTTTGTTTCATGAAACAATATTTTAGTCAATGGCAACCATGTTGTAGTACTATGGTTGCTATTTCTAATTTTATATCCAATATTAGTTGGTAACGGCCATTTCTACTATTCCTAATTTTCCACACCCTATTGTTAATAACCCTATATATTCACTGTATAAAAACAGGGTGTTTTATGGGCTAAATA
>CANGSR010000402.1 GCA_947456055.1 Chitinophagaceae bacterium | reverse complement strand
GATTGACCCATTTAATACATTCTATGTTTATGTAAAAACAGATAACAGATTTAAGGGTGGTAACAGGATTACCGGTTTGGTGCCACTGAATGATGCTAATGCATGGGAGACTTATGTAAAGCAGGTGTTTCCAAAAGTGCAAATTACCCAACATGGGGATAGGAAGGAAGCCAGCCTTGGGACTGATATGTATGTAGGTTGGAATAAGAACCTGCTCATTATTATAAATGTGCTTGCTGATAATGACCTACAGGACAATAGTAGCCGTAATAAGGGTACTGAAATGGCACAAGCGGATATTTCTGCTGAAATGGAAAATGCATTTAGCGTAAAGAAGGAAAACTCAATAGTACAGAATAAGCACTTTGAGGAATTGGAGTTAAAGGGTCATGATATATCATTCTGGCTTAATTATGAACAATTGATGCTTAACTACAGCAGTGAAATGGCTGATAAGATGGGTGGACTTACCCTGTCGAACTCCTTGTGGAAGGATATAGCTTTTACTGTTGGTTTCGATTTTATAAAAGGGAAAATAGCAGGCGAGATGCATTACTATTTATCAGACAGCCTAAAATCGATAGGTGCTGAATTTGGTGGCGCCAATGCCGATAATGATATGATCAGCAGGTTGCCTGGTAAAAATATGGACATGCTTTTAGCAATGCATATATCTCCAAAGGGCCTTAAAGACCTGATGGAAAAATTTGGCTTATTGGGTATGGCAAATGCCGGACTGAGGATGCAGGATATGAATGTAGATAATGTGCTCGATGCTTTTACCGGTGATATGGCAATAGTGATGAATGATTTTAGCATTACGACACAGAAGGTAAAGGAAGAATTTATGGGTGAGGTAATAGAACATGAGGTTCAAAAACCTAACCTTAGTATGAGTTATGTAGTAAAGATTAATAAAAAAGAGAATTTCCAGTCGTTGCTGAAGCTAGCTAAGGATGCCGGACTGAAGACAATGGGTAACGGATTTGTAGTGCCACTGGATGAAAAGGATAGCGTGTATATTGTGATGAATGACCAGTATGCTGTAGTTTCTAATAAAAATAATTACGCACAAGGGATATTAAATGCTGATTTCAAAGGGCAGAAGATGAGTAGCACTGCATCGTCGGTAATTAATGGTTACCCATGGGCAATGTTTATTGATGTGGATGAGTTATTCAAGGGTATAGACCCAAGTATCAGCCATTCGGCACATGATTCGGCAATTGTGGCTGAGAGTAAGAAATTATTGAGCAGTTTTTCGTTCAATGGTGGGGCATTTAAAAATAATGGTTTTGAATACCATCTGGATATTAGTTTTAAGAATACCGAAGAAAATAGTTTAATAGAATTAATGGATTTTGGGATGAAGCTAAGCGATGCAAATAATCTTGATAATTAATACATACCCAACCAAATTAGTTTTTTTTCTGTCTTTTAATTTGAGAAAACCGTACTTATCTTTGTAATACCTTTTAGAAAAAAGAAAAAAATTTGCCAATGCTGAAATCAATGCACTATATCAAGATATTAGTTGTTGCCGCCATGGTAACTGTATTATATTCAAACTGTAAGAAACCCAGTGGAATTGATAATGGTAATGTAATAGAGACCCCTTATAGTTTATATTTTGTAGATACTCTAGGGGCTGTATATAAAACAAATGATGGCCTGTCTTTTAATAAGGTTTTTAATCCGGATGGCTTTCCTGCAAAGGCGATAATAACATCAGGCGAGGTAGTATTACTCTGTAAAAATAATATTTACAGCAGTATAGATAATGGGCATAATTTTAATCATGCGTATGATTCGTTGCAATCATCGGCTAACCTGTTCGGTATGGGTTATGCACTGAATAATTTGCCAATAGATTGTAATCAATCTATGATAATTGAAGTGCCAGGTGGTTCTACGTCGCCATCCTTTGTATATGCCTGTTCAGATGCACCTGATCCGAGTGGAACAAGTAATTACCTTGGTGTAGCATATAACAATAACCATGGCTTAAGGGGAAACTGGTCGATGGACAATGGATATGATACTACACCTGGTATGGTATCTCCATTGCCTGTGCAGATGGTATCGTTTGCCCTAATGAAAAACGGAACACTCGTAGGCCTGGCACTTAATCATAATTCAGCAGCAGGAGGACCTAGTTCTTTCCGTAATTTTATCAATCCAACACCATTGGATGCAATGGCAATCTGGCAGGAAGTAACCGGGACATTAGTAAATTCTACATTCCCTGATATAGATACTACTTTACCACCAAATGTGCTTTACCCTGGTATTTCAGGTTTTTTTACGCTCGGCAGGTATAATGACAGGTTAATAGCAATAGACCAAAAGGGAGCGTGTGGTGCATGGTATAGTGATGATATGGGCAGGAGATGGAAACAGTATTCTGGATTGCCTTCAAATGTTCCATTGTTGTGTGTGTCATCGCCATTTGACCAGGTGTCTCTAATTGGAACCTATGGGGATGGATTATATATCTACAACCAAGGTACAGGGGCATGGCAGAGGAATAATTCGGGCCTTGGGGCAAATATTACAGTAAGGGGTATTACTTCAAAGCGGAACTATTATAAGAATGGAACCACAAAAGACTATATTTATTTAGCTACAAGCTTGGGTATTTACCAAAGTACAGATATGGGTCTTCACTGGACCAGGACTATACCGGGTAATTTCAAGAATATCTATTAGTAGTGAAGTGTTGGTAGATATTATTTCAGGTTGAATTTGATTAAATCCTGGTTGCTGAAAAATAATTCTGAAGCAATTTTATCAGCAAATAATTTGCCACCCTGTGTAAGAATAAGATTTCTACCTTCTGATACAAGCCATTGTTTCTCTAAGAAACGATGGCTTTTTTGTTCTATAAGGTAGGTATAACCTGATGCCCAGTTGGTGTCAATATAATTGAGATTACAGCCCCACATGGTACGCAGTGAGGTCATAATATACTCATTGAGATGCTCAATTGGTGTAAGGATTTCTTCTTCGAATGTTGGTTGGTGTGTTGTAAGGAGGTTTTTTGTATACACGGCATTGTTAGCAATATTCCACCTACGACCAGAGCCATTGAAAGAATGGGCAGCAGGGCCAATACCGAGGTAGGATTTGCCCATCCAATAATTAGTATTGTGGATGGCATGATGACCAGGTAGTGCAAGGTTTGAGATTTCGTAATGGTCGTAGCCCAATAGACCGGCATGCTGACAAAGTATTTCAAATTGCCCAGCAGCCTGCCCGGGGTCTACAGGAGTTGATTTGTTTTTAGCTATAGAATGGTAAAGTGCTGTTTTTTCTTCCACAGTAAGCGCATAGGCAGAAAAGTGTGGGATATTCAGCTTTGAGACCTGGGCAAGGTTATCTTTCCAGGCCTCATCATTGAGGCCAGGAGTGCCATAGATTAGATCAATGCTTAGGTTGGTATATCCTGCATCCTGGGCGGCTTTAATGGCATAATCGGCTTGCTGGGCATTATGTGCCCGCTTCATATACAATAGGTCTTTTTCGCGAAAGGATTGGACTCCTATGCTCAATCTGTCGACCGGAGTGCCTTGTAAAGATTTTAAGTAGTTTTTACTGAGGTCATCAGGATTTGCCTCAAGGGTGCATTCTAATAATTTGTCAACAGGGTAGTTTTTGAGTATGGCATCGAAAATCAGGTTAATCTCATCAGCCGATAATAGGGATGGGGTTCCACCTCCGAAGTACACAGTGGAGATTTTAGCCCCATTAAGGTAATTGCACTGAAGCTGAATTTCGGCAATAAGGGCATCTATTAGTTCCTTTTTGTATTTTAAGGAAGTAGAAAAATGGAAATTGCAGTAGATACATGCCTGCTTACAAAAAGGGATATGTATATATATGCCTGCCTCAGCGGGTTTTGTGTTATCAACGGGCTGGATGGGGCCTGTGAAATTGGCATTAGTATTAATAAGCATTAATGCAAAGATAGGATAATGGGTGGTTTGATAGGCCCTTCCCTGATAAGGGTGAAAGAAGAAAATAGTAAGCCTTATTTTACAAAAGCCATATTCATTCCACTACCGAAATAATATCCTGTACCTGCAACACCGGGTTTACTACCTATTTCGAAGCTAAAGCCCAAATTGATCCTTTTTCGGGTATAGACTATTTTTTTACCTAGCCTCCACCCTAATTTGGTTGTTTGAAAACTTCCCGGCACATCGGGCACTATAGGGTAAGAATGAGCATTGGCCTGAAATGGGTCGAATGAAGTGGAAGCCATTAGAATATCAAAATAGGTTTCTTTGTAAACCCCATTAAGGTAGGTATTGTTTGAATAGTCGGGTAAGTTGTTTTTTGTTCGAGCCCACATATAGAAGATATCGGCAAGACCAACGTAAATGCCGTTGGTATAAGCATTGGTATAATAAACATTAGATAAGATAGTGCCATCTTTTGTTTTTACAGCCCCATAGTCGTGGTCTTTGAGCTCATTACTGTTCATATCAGTAGATACGATAGAGGTGAGATGGTATAGCCCACCGCGGG
>CANGSR010000401.1 GCA_947456055.1 Chitinophagaceae bacterium | reverse complement strand
TAAGATCCATGTTTTCCATCTTTACCATCCGGGGGTTTGAAGCTCCCTTTTGGGCCGTTACCAGTAAAGGAAATAAGAAAACAAGAACAACTAAAATACAAAACCTCATATTGTATATTTTAAAATTTCGCTCAAAATCCGATCTAAATATTTAACCTTTAAATAATCTATGCACCAAATACACCCCAGGCCACCTTATATTTATTCATCATTCTTTCTATGCCTCCTCTGTAGCACTCCCTATTGGCTTACTCCACTTATTCAACTGGTTGATACATGCTGCCATATCTCTTGGAATTGGGGCTTCAACAGATATTGGGGTTCCATCCTCCTTTACAAAATCCAATCGGTAAGCATGCAGGGCCATCCTGTTCAATAATGGCTTCTCCACTTCATCCTTTTCCGACATCCTATATTTTCTCTTGATTGTAGACAATAAAAACGGCCTACCATCGCCATATAGTTCGTCACAAACCACCGGATGGCCTATAGATTGCATGTGCACACGTATCTGGTGTGTCCTTCCTGTATGTATCTGGAATTGCATCAATGCATATAAGGGCCACTGTTCAGCTACCCTATAATCTGTCACCGCCATTTTACCCTTTTTGCTCACAGCCATCTTGCCATGCACTGCCGGATGCTCCCCTATCGGACTCTCAATCCTGCCCTCAGCTGGTATTACTATTCCATTTACCAAAGCCGCATAAAACTTATTTACATCCCGCTCCTGGAATAATATTGATAGGTAACGATGGCTGTGTTCATTTTTCGCAAAACAGATTACCCCACTTGTTTCCCTGTCCAGTCGGTGAACCACCCATATCTTATGCCCCAGTTTTGCTTCTAATATCCTGTTTAGGCAGGGCAACTCCGCATTAAACCTATCTGGTATCACCAATAGCCCGGCAGGCTTATTTACTATAATCAGGTCGTCGTCTTCGTAAAACTTTTCAATTTGCATCAAAGTAAAATTAATCAATTAATAATAAGGAACAAATCCTTGTGGTAAGCAATCTCATTTAAACTTATATTTCCGATGGATTCAATCATATAGGTAAATCCGAAAGATTCAATAGTACAGGTAAACCCGAAGGGTTGATATTATTATAGAACAACATTTTAAACGACTAGAAAACCCCGAAGGAGGGGTGATATTATTTTAGAATTCATTTTTAGTAACTCCAATGCAACAAATCGATTTTGCATTCGAAATTTAGGCAACCTTTGATGGGAGTTGAAATTCACCATACTCCCTTATACAAGCCTCTTCCATTTTGCGCATCAACTCCTCGTCTTCCTTTTTCTTATCCTTAAACCCACACAGGTGCAATACCCCATGGAATATTACCCTGAGCAATTCATGTTGATAATCAACCCCAAACTGTTTGGCATTCTCCTTCACCCGCTCCACGCTAATATATATTTCACCCTGCAGCTCATAAATATTTTCGCTCAGGTCGAAGGTGATGATATCCGTAAACGTATCATGCTGCAGGTACTGCATATTAATACCTATCAAATACTCATCCTTACAAAAAATATAATTCAGATGCATCAGCTTCACATCCTTCAAATGTTCCCTAACCACCGTTTCCAGGTAAGCCGATAACTTCCTCTTATCCTTTAGACCGGCCCTTACTTCCTGCTCATAAAATCTGGTTGCCATCTCCTATTTTTTCCCCAAAGGTCGTAACAAATGATTGGAATTTCTGAAAATCACCCTCCATTTTCTAAAATCCCAGTTTTGCCATATTGCACTAATCCATTCCATAAGATAAAACTACATCCCAGGCAATTTTGTCCAATAAATAAGAATCTGCACTTTCCCATGTAGAAATTAGATTTATGTGCTGATTATTGAGTCAGGAACAATGTAATTGATTTATCAAGCGATAATTTCACGAAGGATTATTATTACAACATACAATCGACTTATATTAAGAGATATTAAAAAGATGGCATTATTAGTCCTAATACCACTAACATAGCCCCAGCGGGGCTACAGGTTTGTAGTAAAATTAATAAGAATAGGGACTTTGCCCCAGAGGGGCTACCGGTTTGGGAATGTATACGACCTCAATTGTTCTTTATAGATGGCACAATCTCGAAATCATATGTAATGCCAATAACAACCAAAAAAGTCTTGCCTTAGACGAATATAATATTAAGTTAATAATACCAACATTTATGTTATTGGCACCCTAGGTGCCAAAGGCTTTGTAGATAGTATATAATAACTAGTAAAAACTGCTCCGTCGGAGCAGCGCATTTCGAGGTTTTGAAAAAGGAAAAGAACAAGTCAAATGATGGACTTTATTTAATCCTCGCTCGCACTACCTCAATTTCACAAAAAATTACAACCCCCGATTATTATGGAATGCTATTAATCACTAATCTTGTATGACTAAATTAATTTATGATAGAGCCTATTTCAGAGCCTGTTGGTATTGATGCTACCCAGGCTATAAACCATCTGGTAACCAATGTAGAAAAAGTTATTCGCGGCAAACGCAGGCAAATAGAAATGGTAATCACATGCCTGCTTGCCGGCGGCCATATATTAATGGAAGACAACCCCGGAACCGGCAAAACCGTACTTGCCAAAACACTATCCCAATGCATTAGTGGCGAAAGCGAGGGCGAAACCGTTTTGTTCAAACGTATTCAGTTTACCCCCGACCTCTTGCCTATGGACTTAATAGGAACGCACATTTTTGATGATGTGAATAAAGAGTTCATATTCAAGAAAGGCCCATTGTTCTGCAATGTGCTATTGGCCGATGAAATTAACCGTGCATCACCCAAAGTTCAGTCAGCCCTTTTGGAAGCAATGGCTGAGCAACAAATAACTGTAGGTGATACTACCCTCAAGCTGGAAAGACTATTTTTTACCATTGCCACCCAAAACCCTATTGAAATGGAGGGCACCTACCCCCTACCGGCTGCCCAGCTCGACCGTTTCTATATGAAAATACAGTTTGGCTATGTTAATGAAGAAACCGAACTCAATATCTACCGTGAATACCTCAATATCGCCCAAAATCTTGTAGATCTGCAGCAGGTATTAAGCATGAAAGACATCCTGGCCCTCCAAACAATGGCCGGTGAGGTTTTTGTTCATGAAGAGATCATCAGGGCTGTAAGTAATATTGTCCGCCAAACCCGTGACCATCAGGACATTTCATTGGGAGCATCTACCCGTAGTGGTATCGCCTTCCTCAAATGCCTGAGGGCCTATGCCCTGGTAAAAGGCCGCACTTATGTTATTGAAGACGATGTAAAGGAAACTGCACGTGCCGTTCTCGACCACCGCCTTGTATACAGAAATAAGGATGGCAAATTAAAAGCACTAGATACGATTATAAATAAAGAAGCCGAACGCCTGGCAAAGCTGAAACTTTATGCTTAACCAAAACAACCTGTCCACCTCTTCCAACAAACACATGGGCAGGTCTTTATTTTATTTAGCACTATTTACCTTCATAGGATTTATAACCCTTTGGAGCAACCTCACTATTGCACAAAACCATACCAACAACCAAAGACCTGCACCCCAGCCCTTAATGAGGCCCGAATTCTGGCCACCCCATCCCACTGCGAAGCTGGAAGCCCGTATGAATATTGATGCCAAAAGGCAGATAGAAAATATGGATGGTGAAGATGCCCTGCCCAGGTCAAGAGAGTTTATAAGGACTGATAGCACTTACTATGTAGGCTGGATGTTCGAAGGTGCTTATAAATATAACCATGCAGCCGATTACCTTGGTTATAAAAATGCAATAGTCCCGCTCGAAAAAGCTATGCGATTGCTTGAAAAAGACTACTCAAAGGCACTGTCTACCCGTACCGATAATATTCTCACCTATATCCCCATCCGCATCCTCCAACCCGACTATACCATGCTTGCCTACTATCTGCAACAATGTTATAGCAATACCGACCAGCCAGAAAAAGTATACGCCCTGGCCCGTAGGGTACTCAAATGGAAATTCCAGGCCCAGTTTAGCTTCGATGCTTACAACTACCTTGCATGGACTACCCATCGCAACAGGTTTTACACCAAAAGCAAATACTCCTTTTTAGGAAACTCAATCGACGAAAACGAACAAATAGCTAATAGGTATTTGGATACAAGCCTCATACTCACTGCCCGCAACAAATACCTGAATGAAGCCCTATCCCAATACATGCCCTTCTTTAAGGATAATGATGAGCGGGAGAAGATGAGCGTGTACCATTACAAAAACATCCTCTATAGTTATGCTTTCAATATAGATTCAGCCAACTACTATTTCGAACTGATGCGGTCTGCCGGTAGGTTGCCTCATAACAACTATGCCAACTTCAGGGGCATTTGTGGTGATTTCAAAACCCAGGAAGAAGAATATAAAATTGCCTCACGCCTTGATCCGAGCGACAAGCGACTACAGGAATGGGCATACTATACCAGCATCCTTGATATTTACAAAGCCGAACCCAAAACCGGAGCCACCCTATCAAAGGACATGATTCGGGCTGCTGGTTCTACCCCCGGTTACGGTTGGTATAAT
>CANGSR010000400.1 GCA_947456055.1 Chitinophagaceae bacterium | reverse complement strand
TGGACCATGAACTGATAAAGATTCAATAACATCTGGGTAAATAGTACCCTGACCCAAAAAGCTAACATCCTTTAATCTCAACGCCTCTTCATGAAACACCTCAATAAACAGGCGGCCTATTATTTTTCTTTTCTTTTCAGGGTCGGTAACACCATCCAGGTCCTTATAAAACCTGCGGCTTGCATCTACACCCTTAGTATTTAATCCTAATTGCTTGTAGCCATCCAATACCTGTTGGTACTCATCCTTACGGAGTAATCCATTATCAACAAATATGCAATACAGATTATCACCGACTGCCTTATGAATCAACGTAGCTGCTACTGTAGAATCTACACCACCGCTTAGGGCCATTACCACCTTTTTATTACCAGCCTGCACCTTAATGCGGGCTACAGTCTCCATAATAAAGGCCGATGGAGTCCAGGTTTGTTTACAAGCACAAATTCCGGTTACGAAATTCTTCAATATCAATCCACCATCAGTAGAGTGCGTTACCTCAGGATGGAACTGGATACCATAAATAAGATTTGCAGCGTATTCCTTGCTCGATTTAAAAGCAGCAACTGGTATATTATCCGTACAAGCCAACAATTTAAAACCTTCAGGTATTTGCTTAATAGTATCACTATGGCTCATCCATACTTGTGAACCCTGCGGGACATTAGCAAACAATTCGTCATTACCTACAATCTGTATATGTGCCCTACCATACTCACGGTGGGTCGATTTACCTACTTCCCCACCCGATTGCTTAGCCAATAACTGCGCACCATAACAAACAGCCAAAACCGGCACACGGCCTGCAATAGCCGCAATATCCGGGGTTGGAGCCTTTGGGTCATTTACCGAAAATGGGCTACCCGATAATATTACTCCTTTCAGAGTAGCATCATAGGTTATGGCTTTAGTGCAAGGCTGAATTTCGCAAAACACATTCATTTCCCTTATCCTACGGGCTATAAGTTGTGTGAATTGGGAACCGAAATCGAGGATGAGAATCTTATCGTTCATAAAATTTGAAATTAAAAAACCCAAACCTGTAATGGATATAAAAAATATCCCACTAAAGGTTTGGGTAAATGATTGAGACTAAGCCTGGGCAGGAGGTACGCCAAAATTAAATGGCATAGCAGGTGTTTCCTGGTCCTTAATATTACCATATTGTGTTTCGAAGCGCTTTACATTATCTATAAGCGCACGCATAACACGCTTTGCGTGTTGCGGAGTCATAACAATACGAGATTTTACTTTAGCTTTTGGCACATTTGGCATTACATTTACAAAATCTATTACGAATTCTGCGAATGAATGAGTAATGATAGCGAGGTTCGCATAGGTTCCATCCGCCATTTCTTCTGACAGTTCGATGTTCAGTTGTTGTTCCGGGGTCAATTGATCAGACATAATGTTGTTTTTCAGGTGGCGAATTTAGTCTAAAATAGTGGAATGAATATTGGGAATAGAAGTTAAAATTCAGAAAGTTGTTTTTGTATTTACTTAATCATCTATTTTTGGGCTATGATGCACACTAAAGGCCTCAAATTGGTTTTACTGTTATTGATTTTTGCTTCCTGCAGGCCACATGTTTTCACACCCAAGCCTACAGGTTTCTTCAAAATAGACACCCCCGATACCCATCAATACCGCTTGTTCGACAGGCCGGGATTCCCATATACGTTTGAATACCCCGTTTATGGCAATGTAACACAGGACACAATGAACCGTAAATTAATGAGTCAATTTCCCTATTGGGTAAATGTGGTAATTCCTAATCTGGATGGCACCATAAATATAACCTACCGTGACATTAGTCCCGAGACCCCGTTAAACAAACTTAATGAAGATTCCTGGTACCTATCATTTGCCCACCATGACAAAATGGATTCTCTGGGCTATTGGGAATGCGACGATAAGGCAGGTACCAAAGGGGTATTATTGATTCTAGGTGGCAATACCGCATCAAGGTATCAGTTTGTAGTTTCAGATTCATTAAGGCACTTTATTCGTGGTGCACTTTATTTTAATACCACCCCTAATTCCGACTCACTTAAACCTGCAACTGATTTCCTCGAGACCGACATTAAACACCTGATGTCAACTATTAAATGGAAAACACCGGGTAAAGCCTGATAACTAAAAGCCTTATTATTGCATATTGATTAATTATATAGATATTGATTTTATTGAAAGAATTTCAAAACTTTGCGTACTTTGACCCTTGTATTTGATACAATTGTATTATCAGTAACTTACACTATTAAAATATGAAGGAATTGTCACTATACCGAAAACCATTAATAATTGCAGCCTTATGCATTATTACGTTTATTTGTTTTCAGTACACACTGCACAATCAGTTTACCAATTGGGATGATGATTACTATGTAACTCGTGACCAGTACATTAAAGCCTTAACCCCTGAAAACCTAAAAGTAATTTTCACACAGGATATTACTAAGAATAATTACCACCCACTGTGTATGCTCTCCCTGGCCTTCAATTACCATTTTACCCAGTTGAACCCAATGAGCTATTATGCCACCAACATTGCCATCCACATAGCCAATACCTTACTTATCTTTTTTCTTTTCTTAATGTTGTGTAAACGAATGAAAATGAATGAATTCAGCCAATATTTTATTGGCGGATTCGGGGCATTGTGGTTTGGTATACACCCCATGCATGTGGAGTCTGTGGCCTGGATAGCCGAAAGAAAAGATGTGCTTTATGCCTTCTTCTTTTTCTGGGGTTTACTTGCCTATTTAAGGTATTTGGACAAATTTGAGAAAAAGTGGTATTGGATAACCTATGTGCTTTTTGTAGCTTCCTGCTTGTCAAAACCCATGGCAGTAATGTTCCCGGTTTCACTTATATGCATCGACTTTTTGATGCAAAGAAAAATTGATAAAAGGCTTGTGATTGAAAAGGTTGTTTTCTTCTTAACGTCAGCCCTTGTTGGCGGATTTGCCGTTTATACCCAAAACAGAACCGGTGCCATAGCCGATTTCGGAGTACTTACCCTTGCCGAACGTGTTATGTATGCCTCTTATAGCTTTGTGATGTATGTGGCTAAATTCTTCAACCCATCCTACTTATCTACATTTTACCCCTACCCTTACCGTTTTATAAATACCGAAGACCGCAGCCAGCCCGGCTTCCTCCACCCTATTTATTATGCTGCACCATTTATAGCCCTGGCCATAATTTTGATACCTTCTTTTATAGCCTATAAAAGAAAAAGCCCCCACTTCAGGGTCATAGGCTTTGGTACCGGGTTCTTTTTAGCAAATATTATTTTCGTTTTGCAGTTCATATCAGTGGGAGCTGCAATAATGGCCGATAGGTATTCCTATGTTGCTTATGTGGGTATCTTATTCACTGTTGCCTACCTTATTAATGAAATAATCAAGGCAAGGCCCGACCTGAAAACCTCCATCTTTATCATACTCATTGCCTTTTCTGGATGGTTGGGATATTTGTGTTATGAGCGCACCTTCGCATGGCATGATGCAAAATCACTGCTTACTGATGCCACCGAGAAATACCCTTTCAAAAAAGACCTCTCCAAACCCCACGACAGCAAAAACAGTGGTATAGCACTGCTCTCCTACAAGTGGCTGGGCAATTATTACCTCGACATTGGCGACCTAGACAATGCCCTGATTAACTATAAAATACTAGACACCCTAAGGTCGGCAGATGATAAGGTAATAGCCAACATGAACCGTATTTATGCACTTAAGAACCAGTTTGGCAATGCTGTAGACCCACTTAAAGCCATTGACAACAAACCAGGGGCAAACCCCAATTACAAGCTCTACATAGATAGTGTAGTGGCCTATAGTGCCGCAGGTGATACCCTAAAGGCATTTAGAAGCTATATAAATGCGTATAAAATAAACCCCGGTGCAGAAAAGATATTGGGTGAAATATCATTCAATTATGTGCAGCAGCAAAAATTTGTGGCCTCCTATAATATTTACAGTATACTGTTGAAGATCAACACCTCCAATCCTTTCTACTATTTTTATAGGGGTGTAGACCTATTCAGCACCCAAAAGATGAAGGCGGCAATAGTAGACTGGGAAATAGCTTACGACCTGGCAGTAAAGGTGAAATCGAAAGACGTAATGCAATCCGCATCCTACAACCTCAGCGTAGCCCTCGACTCAGCCGGTGACAGCAAACTAGCCTATAGTTACCTGCTCAAAGCCAAAGAAGTAAACTACCCCGTCACACCCGAATTTGAAGCCAAAATAAAGGCGCATAGTGAGGGGAGGAAGTAATGGCGGTTTGATTATTATATTAATACTAGCTCAAGGGTCTCCCTTGGGCTTTTTTATAGCCATAGTTTGGGGCTATTTAAACCCCAATGCCGCAAATTCCGAAAATAAATATATTACAATATGAGGTCATGAAACCCGTGCAAATTATTGATTTATAATTACATGTGCTTTTTCGTAATTTCCCATCATAACCCCAACATTGTCCCATTTTGTTATGAATTAGGATTTTTACTACATCGCCATTGTTGGTGTATTCACCAACAATCCTT
>CANGSR010000399.1 GCA_947456055.1 Chitinophagaceae bacterium | reverse complement strand
AGACCAGGTTCGAAAGTAGTGCATTACTGATAACCCGTTGAATGACAGATGGACTGTATACGGATCGTTAGACTCATTTATTTGTGTCCAAAAATAATGGGAGCTAAAGGCCTGAAAAAAAATGTCTGCATGGTTTTATAATTTTTTTTATAGGAGAACGTTAAATTCAAAAAACATAAATCGAAAACACATGAAGAAACTAATCGTTTTGTTGTTCGCATACATATCACTTGCAGTAACCTCGTGCCAAAAGAGGGGAAATCATCCTGATGTAAAACTTGCGCATATAGGGTGCATGGATAAGAATGCCACAAATTATGACTCTGCAGCTAACACTATCGGTACGTGCCATTATACTATTGAAGCGCTTACAGGAACTTATGCAGTTGTAGATAGTTACTTTTATCTCAAACAAACCGGTCTTACATCTTTTGTCCCCGATACCGTCATTAAACTGGATACTATTATTGTTAGCTTAGTATCTTACGATTCTTTAAGCTTCAATAAATTGATAGAGCACAGTTCTCCTGTTTCCACTCATTTCAAGATCAATATGTCAGATAGCACATTTAGCTATTACAAGGGGGATGAGTATATATCCACATCTGCATTAGGCACCTTGGCCGGTAATCAACTCAAATATTCCACATCCACGTTATATTGTTACAGCTCAAGGGACAACAAGAGTCGCCACATAAAGGGCTACAAGATCAATTAAAGTGTTCAGGACATTACTCTTTATACCTTAGTACCATAACATTTAGAAGCTTAGAAATCTAATTATGATAAATTCAGTTTACCAAGGTTAGGGTTTTAAAAGCTATACATCTAAAAACAAAAAAGCTTCACAAATGTGAAGCTTTACTTGCGGAGAAGAAAGGATAAATTTCGAACTATTTTGTGGAGTATTTAGCCGTAGAAAAAGCTCCCTTATGGCATAAGAAAGGGATACTTTAAGGTGATAACTCTGAAATGTCACATCACAGAGATATTACTTAAAAACATCACAGGCAGTCCCAAGGTTTTTTTATTTATCAATAAACTGTATCTTGTTACATTTGCAATATAGAATTACATTATGGGTGCCATAGAAACAAAACTGCAAGAACTGGGAGTAGAGCTGGGCGAATCAAAGGCGCCAGTAGGTAACTATTTGGGTTGCAAGCGTGTAGGTGATTTGCTTTTTGTATCAGGCAGGGTAAGTGAACTGAAAGGAGAGGTTGGCACTGATGTAACTTTTGAAGCAGCCAAAGAAGCAGCAAGAAATACCATGCTGCTTATCCTTGCTATTATCAAGAATGACATAACCGACCTTGACCATATTAAGGGAGTTGTAAAGCTACAGGGCTTCATCCGCTCGGCACCACAATTTACAAAGCAGCCTCAAGTACTTGATGGCGCTTCGGACTTATTGATAAGTTTATGGGGAGAAGAGGGCCGCCATGCCAGAACTGCAACTGGAGTCAACCAACTTCCTTTTGGTGCATCCCTGCAATTAGACTTGATATTACAGATGAGATAGAGGAAATAGTTGTCGTATTACCGGGGGGAGCATTACAAGACTCTTAGAACGACAAAAGCCTTGCTCTTGGAGAGTTTCAATTGTTTGAAGGCAGGACGGGACTAGAACCTGTCCTATTTTCGTTGACCATGTGGCAGTGCGGCATTTTAGCTAAGTTCATTAGGCCAATAGCGCCTCACAAATGTGAAGCTTTACTTGCGGACTGGGATAACCATCGGACTTTTTTAAGTTATATACAAGGGTGGTTAATGATATTTTTTGTCTTGCAGCCTGTGTTTAGATCAAAACTATTTTGTTAGCGGTTTTTTCGGAATCACATTATTTCCATGCACCTAAAATGGTTCCCATTATTGTAAATGAAACTATCATATAGCCAGCATTGATAAGCATATACCTCCAGGTTTTCCTTTCGAACAGGCCAATGATAAAAATTCCCATTGCCACCCAGCCGAAACCTGTAAAAAATCCATATAGCGCACCCATAGCGGCATTTATATCTGGGCTGCCAACAAAGAAGGCCAGGTTGTAAGCCATTACTAATGAAAAGACAAAAGAAAGACCGAATATTTTGGCCATATTGCTTTTTTTAAGGAATTCATCGGTAAAGTTGCATTCCTCTTTCCATGCTTTTTGGAACATAATAGGAGACCACCAAATACCGCCAAGTAGAAATGTAGAGACTGCAGCAGTGATAACCGCGAAGTGATTGATGTGGATGTTTTCCATAATTTAATTGTGTAAGTTTGTCTTGTCTTGTTAACGAAAAAATGGTTATAGCCCTAAAAGTAGTGAGCAAAAAAACTTAAAACAGTGAAAGGAAGTGGCTACTTTGCTGAAACGGAAGAATATCTTTCCTAAACGGAATTTTGAAAATGAATGAGGAAATAGAAAACAGAATAGCTATCGATGACCGTATGGTAAGATTAATTGGTGTTCCTTTCTTCGGATTGGTGATTCCGAGCGCAACAGGCCTGATAAGTTTGGCGCGACTTAGTAAATTACAACTTTTGTGTTTTTATGCCTACTTCATTTTTATTGCCTGGATAGTATGGGAGGGTAACAGGTATCTTCGCGACCAATTCTATAACGTATTTATAAAAAATGAGTCGTCACTTCAAAAATACGTGATAATGATGGTGTTGAATGTATTTTATACAGCTCCGGTATCGCTTATTTTGTTGTTTGGATGGAAGTGGGTTTGTGGCATTGAATATGTGGGGGTCAACAACCTGCTTATTGCAAGCGTAGTAATAATAGTGTCGGTAATATTTATTACAAACATTTATGACAAATTGCATTTTACCAAACGAGCTGAACTTCAAAACGTAAAATTTGAGCAACTGGAAAGAGCTAAAATACAGGCAGAATTGGAGGCCCTGAAAAATCAGATTGACCCGCATTTCATGTTCAATTCCCTTAATAGCCTGTCTTACCTGATTGAAGATGATCCTAAGAAGGCGCAATGCTATACTGAAAACCTTGCTGAGGTATACAGATATATTTTGCGAAGCAAAGACAAAAACTTAGTGCTTTTACAGGAAGAAATTGCATTTATGAAACTGTATACTTCACTGATAGAATTACGATTTGAAGATGCGTTTAAAGTAAATTTGAAAATAGATGGTCTGTTGGTAAACGAATATCTTTTGCCGCCAGTATCGCTAATGGTTGCACTGGAAAACGCAGTGAAACATAATGAGGTGTCTATGAGCAGCAACTTGGTGGTGGATATAGATATAACGGGAAGCCTAATCAAAATCAAAAACAAACTAAATGAGAAGATAACATACAGGGAATCAACTAAGACAGGTTTGAAGAATCTTGACGAGCGATTTTCAATGTTGCTGGGTATTGGTATTAATGTCCTTATCTCAGAGGGCTATTTTATTCTGGAAATGCCTCTATTAAAACTGAATAAAACATGAAGGTATTAATTGTAGAAGATGAAATAACCGCAACAAAAAAACTGGAGGCTTTGCTTAAAAGAATCAAACCAGGAATTGAAATTTTGGCCAAGCTCGAAAGTGTGAAAGATACAGTTGGCTGGATCAGGCAAAACCAGAAACCAGATGTTGCTTTTTTTGACATACAATTATCTGATAATGTGTCATTTGAAATATTTAGACAATGTGATGTAACCTTCCCGGTAATTTTTGTAACGGCTTACGATGATTTTTTGCTCCAGGCTTTTGAGCAGAATACTATTCATTATATTTTAAAACCTATAACCGAAGAGAAAGTAAGAGAAGGTCTTGAAAAGTTTGATCGCTTGTCGGAACATTTTCGAAGTTTTAATAGACCTGAGAAAACAGACTCAAGGGATATATTACTCGTTAGAAAAGGAATGAGTTTTGTGCCGCTAGGCATAAATGAGATCGCTTATTTTGTTAGCGAACATAAAGTTAGTTTCGCAAAAGACAATAATGGTGCTATTTATTTAGTTGACCAATCGCTAACCGATTTGGAAAAAGTACTTGACCCGAAAAGGTTTTTCCGCGCAAATCGTCAATACCTGGTGAATCTACAAGCAATTGCCAATTACAAATCCATCGCACAGAGCAAAATTAAACTTGTTTTAAAACCATCCGCCAAAGAAGATGTAATCATTGGTAAGGAGAATGCAGGATTGTTCAGGAAATGGATAAAAGAACTTGTTTAATAATTATTAAGTTGTTTTTGATTATATTAATCATTTATTTGCGGAGGAACTGGGATTCGAGCATTATAATCCCTTAAGGTATACAATCAGTGTAAGTAAATCTATTGAGTTTCCCCAATCATACAAAATGCTATATTGGCTGAAAAATCAATAATGTTGTGCCAAAATTGATTTTGATACAACATCTATTTTAAGTCCAATAGGAACGGGTTATAATTGAACACCTTATAACTTTTTTGAGGATTCAAAAATTCAAACCTGATAAAATGTCCTAATCAACGAACGCTATAAAATTCATTAGAGTCATTGCCCTTAATTCCATATAAATGAGCAAATGGTTGGCTTTCCTAGCGGCATTGGATTTGGTACCAGTTAATAGT
>CANGSR010000398.1 GCA_947456055.1 Chitinophagaceae bacterium | reverse complement strand
AGTAGGAAAAGGTTTATAACAGTAACAAAAACGCAAGAACGAACCATTATAGATACCGGTGAAATTTTCGCCAGTAGTAAATTGGGATGGATAATTAGTAATTACAACAATAGGGGAAAGCTGTTAACCAAAATTTATTATAATTCCGATGGAAGCGTAAATAAAACAGAGTTGAATAATCAAAAAAACACAGATAGAACTATAGAAAGTGGAAATTATTTAAGCAGTATAAATTTTGATAATGATGCTACTATTACCCAAATAGACCAATATGATAAAGATGGTAGAATTCCAGTAAGTACTGTATGTTTATTTTATAGCAATAAAAAAATAATACTAAAGCAAGCTAATGACATAAATGAAGTTTACAGGTATGATGATTTGGGATTTTTGATCGAAGAAGTCGTTAGTAATGGACAAAGAAAAATAATTTACAACTTTAAAAACGATTCACTTGGAAATCACGTTGAGAAAATAGTGAAAATTCAGAATATTCAATTTAGTAGAGTTCTAAATCATCAAAATACCGAAGTAGAAGACAACAAAAATGAGCAAAAGAAATACGAATATGATAGTAAAGGCAATATCATTAGGGAAATATTTTTCGAATTATTGTTTGAAAAGCCAACTCCAGTAAAAGTTATAGAATCCACTATTATCTATTATTAGTTAAATTTGCGGAATGGTATTAATTTTGGCTATAATATATTAAACCAAGTACCCTTTACAAGATATAATACCCAGGGAGCTAAATCTTGAAATGTGTATATTAAGCTAACGCTTGCACACCTAACCGAGCGTGTCCATATCCATACACCCAAACCGAATATCACCTTCCATCATTAGTCCAAAACAAAAAAACACCCAAGCCTCAGCCCAGGTGTTTTTAAATATTAGTTCAATAAAGATTACTTAATCAATCCTGCTCCTAATTTCTCGTTGTAGTATTTTAACTCGGTTTCGGTAGGGACGTATACTCTGTGGGAACGGCCCAGGTGGTTGCGGTTGGTAAAGAATAGGTCGGTGATGTCGCCGCCATTGGCCTGGAGGATTACCAGGTCGGGCTCGGCAAATTTGGCCTTTTCGTTGAAGAGGGATACATAGTCATCTACGGTGTAGCAGATCATACCCGTATTCATGATTTCATAATCGGGGAAGGTTTTTTGGAGTACGCCAGGGATGGTAAACTCATTATCGAGGAAGGGGCAGAAAATACCTGAGTCACCCATCAGCAATATCCTTTTCTTCTTTTTAGGGAAGGTGAGGTTATAGTCCATACGCACGCCCTGTGCATTGGCTTTTACATGGTAGGGCAGGTCTTTGCCGCCGTCCATTATCTCATCGTCATTTGGGGGCAGGTCGCCAAAGGTTTCGGGGCGCTCTGCATCTTTATAGGTGGCCTTGCAGGTGGCATCACTGTTCTTTTTTATGATGGGGGCAATAAGGTTGGCCACAAATTCAGCCCCTTTCTTGGACCAGTGGCCATCACGTGGGGCCTGGGTTATTGCCTTAGGGTCTTGTGCGCCTACCTCGGGGGAGAGATCTACACATTCTATACCCAATTCGGCACAGGTGGCCTTGATGAATGGATGGCCGAACCTGCTGATATTGGTAACACCTGAACCTACCTCGGGGGTAAGGATAATCATCACAAATTTTGCCCCTGTGGCTTCTACATCCTGCTTTAGCTTGGTAAGTTCGGCTTTATACCTCACTTTTAACTCGGCATAAACCGCACTTTTTTCGCCATTATTATCGAGCATGCGGGCATCGGGCATTTGGCCATAGTCGTGGTTCAGCTTTTCCAGCTTGGCGTTGTTCTCTGTGGCTTTAGCCTCAGCCAGCTCTAGTTGTTTCGATTTTTGTGCTTCGTCACCACCGCCGCTTTTACATCCCATACCCAGGACTGTGGTAGCAGTAAGTAACCCTAAAAATACTTTTTTCATTAGTTCTGAATTTATTTCTAAAATTTAAAATAATAGTACTCCGCCATATTCTGTTTCTTGGCATAAAGCACTATGGCCATAATTATAACACTGTATATAAGGGCTTTTATAGCCAGCCCTATTGCTTTCTTTTTACCATCATCTATAGTATTCCATGGAGCCCGATCGCCTATGCCCCAGTGGGCCATATCCCAGGTATACTCTCCGTTTTTCTGGATATATTCCACCAGTATGAGCGGTATAGTCCATGAAAAATATTTGACTATATACTGCACTGGTGCTGATACTACACTAGCTGATACTACACGCGAAATTATGTAAAATGCATCATTTATAGAATTTGCCCTAAAAAATATAAGCAAAAAACAAATAAATAACATAGTTAAGATATTGCTTAACCAGTTATTGATAAAAACTGGTACCTTCTTAAATAGTTTTTTCCGCTGCTTGCGGGTGAAAAACTCATATACCAGTACCAGACTATTGATGAGCCCATAAATTACATACTTCCAGTCGGCACCATGCCAGAGGCCGCTGAGGCAAAAGGTGAATATGAGGGCTATTACAATAGATGAATTGCCTAGAAACCGCAAGGAGTCAACCAATGGATTAAAGATATAGGTGTAAAACCAGGTGGTGAGCGATATATGCCACCTGCGCCAGAATTCTGTGACGCTGCGGCTGGAAAATGGGATTTTAAAGTTTTGGGGTATTTCAATTCCTAAGAGGCCTGCCAAACCACGGGCAATATCGGAGTAGCCCGAAAAATCGGCATAAACCTGGATGGTAAATAATATGGCACCTAACAATAAGGTACTCCCATTGAGGTCGTGCGACTGACGGAAGCAATAAGAGACGGCTGTGCCAATATTGTCGGACACCACCATTTTCTTGAATAGGCCCCAAACAATCTCGCCAACTGATTGGTCTATTTTCTCGACAGTCAGTCTGCTCTTTTCTTTGAACTGGGGTAACACCATAGTTGCCGTAGGTATTGGCCCGGAAAGTATGTGCGGGAAGAAGCTGATATAGGCCGCATAAGTAACGTAGTCGCCCTCAGGTTCTATATCACCACGGTAGACATCGGTTATGTATCCTATTGACGAAAAGGTATAATAGCTAATACCGATTGGCACCAGGATGCCGAGTGCACTTGCTTGCCATGCACTGAGCATGGGTATGCCACTCAATAGTAAATTGCTGTATTTGAGGTATACGAGCCCAAAACTGAGCAGGCATACCCCTATGATTAATAAAGTCTTTTTCTTTTTAGCATCAGTTACTTTCCCTATTTGCTTGCCAAATAAATACCCTACGGTAATTAAGGACATTAAATAAAACGGAAAGGAGTAATGGAATTGGTAATAGAAAAACAGGCTAGCTATGAGTAAGGCCAAATTCTGGTAGGCACGCCATTTGTACAGCAGCCAGTAAATAACCAATACTACCGTAAAAAATATTGCAAAAGCAGTAGAATTAAACAGCATGAAACCGGAGTGCTAAGTTGGGGGATTGTGTTTTGAATTTCAGGGGTTATTAAAACACCCTTTAACTGTTTTGACTTTTAACTTTTACCTTTTTACTTCAATACAGTAAACGAGTTGAAGAAATTACTTATTTCCAAATTGGTAGGATAATCCTTTTTAGCCACTACTGTAACGTCGTAGCGCTTATTGTTTACTATGCACTGCTTCACAATAACTATGGTATTACCGTTAATTTCCTGGTAGATGAAACAACGTCCCTGGTAACCATTCAGTTCAATTGGGTAGGCTTCAATATCCTTTAGCTCTGTAAAGTCGGCCTTGCGCAGGTTGATGGAACTATCCAATATTGCACTACGGCGAAGGGAGTCAATTGAGAATCTGGCAGGGCAATCTGTATAGCTAACCTGGAAAAGTTTGAACTTGGCAATGGCAAAGCTGGATGGTTTCCAGGTAATGAAATGCGACATTTGCTTACCAAATGCAGTCACCTCCATTTTGTCGCTGCGTTTAACAGGGGTAGGCATATAGATACTAAAACCACCGTCTTTTGATACGTATTTTTCCCATTTGTTACTTTTTTCACCACATGATGAGATGAACAAAACAAGCACTACAAGAATAAAGAAATTAAACAGCCTTGACATAATGGGATAATTGCGAAAATTCATTTAAATAAATCCTTCTCAATATTAGGCGAAATAAGCCTGCCAACAAGAATAAAAATACCAATTTAAGTGGTGGACACAACAAACAAGAACACACCAAATGATGCATTCTTGTTTGTGTTGTTGTCCATTATAATATACTTACTATTTTTTGTCTTTTGCAGCAGCTTCCTTGTTTGCTTTATGGCGCATATCGGGAGTGCCGTCTTTTTTCATTTTGCCACCTTTCTTAGCAGCTTCTTTGTTTTCTTTGTAGCGCATATCAGGAGTGCCATCTTTTTTCATTTTAGTGGCTTTTTCATCCTTCATTGGCTTTTCAGTAGCCTTAGCAGATTGGTCTTTAGTACCTGATTCTACCTTGCCCCTGTGTTTTGGTGGCGGTGGAGTTGCTTTTGCTGGTTTAGCATCAGTTTGGGCAAATACAGTGCTTCCCATAATGATTAGAGAAGTCAGAATGCAAATAATCTTTT
>CANGSR010000397.1 GCA_947456055.1 Chitinophagaceae bacterium | reverse complement strand
TGGTGGGCTTTGGAATGCTAAGCTGGCACTTTATTAAATCGCCTTTAGTCTGGTTGAAAAATAATACCAACCGGAATTTTCTGCTTTACCTAGCCTGTTTTATTGGGCCGGTGGTGGGTGTGGTAGCCATTAATGCTGTGAACTATGACGACTGGCGGCACCTCTATTTTATATATCCTTCCTTTGTGCTGCTGGCACTATATGGTATTAATAAACTATTAGGCACCAGGTTTAAAAAAGCAATATGGGCGGGCTTAGGCTTGCAGATGGTAATGGTAGGAGTATTTATGGCTCAGGCTCACCCCCACCATCAGGTATATTTTAATATTCTGGTGAGCCATAAAAATGAATACCTGCGCCAAAACTACGATATGGACTACTGGGGCTGTGCATGTAAGCAGGGCCTGCAATACATATTGGCCAATGATAATGCCGATACCATAAAAGTGTGCAAAACTACCGACCCTGTAATCAATGCAATAAGATGGTTAAAACCCGAACAACAAAAAAGGGTGAAACTCTGCAACCCCGATGAAAACCCTACCTACTATATCACCAGCTTCCGCAACCACCCGGGCGACTACCCTTACCCCATTACCTTCTACGAAATAAAGGTGCTGAATAGTACCATTATGAGGGTGTATAGGATGTGGTAGGGGGGTATTCACTGTTTATCCCATTGGTTCCACATTATATACGCTAGATCCCCATTAACACCCAATTAAATATTTCCAGTTTTTTAACTGTTGATTTTACGGTAAATATGTTTAATCTTTGAGAACTAAATGTTATAAAATATTTCTCATGAAAAAACATCTATTATTTGCGCTAGCCGCCGTAGTATTGTTAATGCCAAACCGTGCTCATGCATGGGGCAGAAAGGGACACCAAATGGTGGCCACTATCGGGTTCGGGATGCTGGACAGTACTACACAGCACACTATTCAGAAATACCTGGGTAATATTAGCGTACCAGCAGCAGGCACCTGGATGGACGATATGCGTAATAACCCCCAATACAAATACACTAAGGGTTGGCACTTTATTAATATAGATAAGGGGTCAGATTACAAACCAAGTGATGATAAGGATATTGTGAACGAAATAAATAATGCCATCAACAACCTGAAACACAGGGAGAATATGAGCGATGTGGATATCCAGTTCAATATCTTGGTATTGTTCCATTTGATAGGCGATATAGCCCAGCCACTGCATGTGGGCTATGGCAGCGATGTGGGTGGTAATATTGTGGAAGTGAGCTTTTTGGGCAAGTCATCGAACCTGCATAAGGTATGGGATGGCGAAATCATAGAAAACCAAAACATTACCCAGGAGAATTGCCTGGCATTGATGACGAGCATTGATGACGAGCAAATGGACGGAATAAAGGAGATAAACCCTGTAACCTGGCTCAACCAATCGAGGGCACAACTGGAGCATGTATATGCTTTTAGCGGAGGAGTGATTGATAATGCTTATGTGGCTAAGAATAAAACCCTGGTGGAAAAACAAGTGCTTTATGCTGGTATCCGCCTGGCTACTACCCTTGAAGATATTTTTAAAGAACCTACACATGCCAACCTGAAAACAGTAAAGAAAAAGGGCCTGGGCCTTGATACAGTGGTACTGGAACATAGCTACTATAGGTCGCACTTTGTAAACAGCGCTCATATACCATGGGTAGTGGAGTATAAACTAAGAACAGAAGATGTGAACTGCGAAAGCAAACTTGCGAGGAAAGACAATTTTGCACCAGACCCATTTAATAAAGAAGCTACCGACCTAGCCAGTGATTATAAAGGCGCAGGTTATGACCGTGGCCACAATATGCCTGCGGCTGATAACCAATGCCATGGTGATGCAGCTATGAATGAGTGCTTCTATTTCAGCAATATGTTCCCGCAAACACATAGACTGAATGCAGGGGTATGGAAAACCCTTGAGGAGCAGGAGCGTGACATGGCTATAAAAGACGATTCGATCTATGTATGGATAGGTAGCTATGGTGTGGATAAGAAAATAGGAGCCAAGGGTGTGGTGGTGCCTAAATTTTGCTGGAAGGTGATTTATGATTACAAAACCAAGGCATGGAGTGCCTATATTTTCCCTAATACCCTAACCGTAAGTGGCAAACCGAGTGATTTCGTAACTACGGTTGATGATATTAGGGCTAAGTCGGGGTTTGAATTCAGGTAAATCAATTTTAATAAATAGCGAGAAATAATGTCACCCATTCTGGGTTCTCCATTATTTCGTAGAGAATTGCTACAATAATGACAACCCTTCGGGTTTACATTAGAATTTGTAGCTTTTATTCTTGTAAATATTCCCTCCATCAATATTGTTGTTTAGCATATTGGTGGAGTGATTTTTTTTAGCCATCTAAAAGAAGCATATCTAGCAACATCATAGAAACCCATTTTTTGAATTTTCAAGGATTCTACCAAAACTTACAATTTGTAAAACCATTTGGATTTCTTTCTGTTAATTCTCTCAAAATTGAATTGATCATCATAGTTTTCCATGTATCGCCTTTGTTTTTTTGAAGGTCCAACGATAATATAATTTTCAGTATTCCTTACAAATGCACCATCTTTCAATGAAAACATACTGATTTTGGATTCCATTTTTCGCCAATCCAAAAAATCTAAAATCCCATCTTTATTAAAGTCGCCAAAGCAATTTGGGGTCTGCTCTGGCATATTATCTTCAGGCGTATCTGCAAATGCATAACCATGAACAATAGACTCGTCTTTCACTTCAAGAAGCACCATATAACTTACTAACACATTACGATAAAACCTGCGATCCTCCGCCATTAATAATAAATAGCTTTTGTCCTGGAAACTAAATGTGCAATTATGACCTGTAAATCTTATTGCGATTCTAACATTAGATGGCACTCCATTTGAATTCTTTAATAGCAGGCTAGTTAAGTTAATGGTGTCCTGGTAATAACATAAGTATTCATCTTGGTTATTACTATCTACATCCATCAACGTATCATTGCAACCATAAAAAATAGGAGGACTAGTACTAATTCTAAAATTCACAATTTTGGAATGGTGATTTCCATTTGAACCAAAAGCATGGAGTTTATCACCATAAAAATCAGCTTTATTGAAATCAGCATATTGGTGAGTAAAGCTAATGGTATCCCGTTTGAAATCTATGAAACGGAATTTTTTGGCCAAGCAATGGAAAGGCAATATCAAAATTAGCAAAATGAACTTTATGATTTGCGACATTTGGTGCTTAACTTTTTCTATTAATATTTTAGGTTAATAAATCCAGAATAAACGAAACAGATTTCATCTTAATCAATTTCCCTTATAAATCATTCCTGATTTAATTTACTCATTGCCCTTGCAAAGTAACCTACTATAGTGATTGTCCATAAACCAAATCCACCAATGACTAAAATATAATGGCCACCAACCCAATCCATCGATTTAAAAAGCAATCCCACCAAAACACTTATGACGGACAGGACAATGAGGTAATTTATAATATTACCTCTTAAAGCATATCTCTTGCTTTTATTACCAGCTTTTTCCTGTTTTGGTTTGTAACGGTATTCAATATATAAAGAAAGAATAACGCCAATACAAAAAGACCAAAATAGCATAAAACTACCTCCATACCAATGAAAATATTGAAATGTGGATCCTATCACATAGAAGAGAATACAAAAGCCTAACAACAATTTCAATATTATGCGCATGAACTATATAAGGGTTTTATTAAAATTTGCAGGAAAAATAGTTGTTGAGTATTTTTTTGACTGGACTTACAAATTGGCCTTCACATTTTAATCAACAAAATCCAGCAATTATCAGCTCTCTTCCCAATTCGTTTCTTTATCAAAAAATTCTATTATAAAGGATACAACCAACAAACACATGCCACATGGTAATATTACATTTGCACCTGGCCAATGCATAATTTTGAATAATGCACCAATAATAATGGCAATTATCGACACCAATCTTATAAGTCTTGAAATGAACCCCATAAAATGCCTCTTGAGATTTAAAGATAAGAAATCTAAACTATTTTTTCTCCAAGTCCTATATTTATAGCTTAAGGATTAAAATCTGTAGAAATCCCAACATACACATATTTATATTGCCATATAAAGTTCATTTTTCGACTTGTTCTTTCCCTTTTCCACTCGATATATCAGGCTTGAAACGAAATATTATTTGCAAATTTTGCACCACATTTTAAAAAAGCGATCTCCATACATTTCGAATTATTCTTATTCAATGTTGCTAACAATAAAACTGGCTGAAAAAATCCATGAAAAAAAATTTCTAAAAAAAATAAATAGTTTAACTTTGAAACTGTGATACTCTCAAACATTTCGCTAGTTGATTTCGCTAAACAGCATAATATTAATATTAGCAGTTTCGAAAACAGTAGATTTTTATCTGAACAATCAATAAATAAAATAAAGTCGATTTATACAATTCCACCATTTTCATCAGATGAAGATTTTATTGTCTTTGGCTCAATTGCAAGAAGAGAGTGCACAGAAGGTAGCGATATTGACTGGACCCTTTTGGTTG
>CANGSR010000396.1 GCA_947456055.1 Chitinophagaceae bacterium | reverse complement strand
CTTCTTGTATACCTAGTTCTTTACCTTGCTGTATACCTAGTTCTTTACCTTGCTGTATACCTAGTTCTTTACCTTGCTGTATACCTAATTCTTTACCCTCAATTATACCTTTTTCTAATCCTTCTTTCAAGCCTTTTTCTTTGCCTTCTTTTAAAGCATCAGATTTTGCAGTATCCATAATGGCATACCAATCCCTCATAGGTTTTAGGCTTAATTGGTAATTCACGTATTCATCATAGCTTAATTTCGACAACTGAGCCTTTTCGAGTGCTTCCAAGAATACAACTTCGTGCTTAAATATTTCTGGAATACTCTGAAAATCTTCAGTGTTTTTTATGAAATAGAGCCACTTGTCTTGCCTGGTAACTAATTCGCTTTCGGTTTTGTTGAAATTTGGTATCTCGATATAGATATAGGTAAGTTTATCATAAAATGTCTTGCCCACACTATTGCGCAATTTTATTTCATGAATTACCTGTTTTTTTTCAGCTTCATTGGTGTAATCACCGAAAATAAAATCAAGGATACCTATACAATAAACAGCTTTCAGGTTATAATCCCAATCACCCTTTACTGCCTGCTCGGTTATAGGGAAAGTTGAATAATAAATGGTCCTTTCTTTGAAGAAATTTTGTTTTGACTTTTGTAACTCTACTACAAATTTCTCACCAGATTCATTTTGGCAATATATATCATACACAGCTTTCCTCTCCTTTTCTACAGGAGAAAGTTGTTCTGTATTTTTGAAAGTAAGATCTTTTATTTGAGCCTCAGGAGGTAGAATAGAGTTTAGAAAATCAATTAGTAGGGTTTTATTTGCCTCCTCGCCAAAGATTTTTTTAAACCCAAAATCACTAAAGAGATTTACATATTTCGCCTTCATGTTTTCAGAATATCTTAGTGCAAAGCTACAATTATTTAATTAAATTGTCATAATCCACGTCTATTAAGGCTTTTAGCCGATTTTTCGACTAAAAAAGTCCCAATTTTCTTTGTGTTTCTGATATAAATAGCTATTTTTCGGTTTTATTTCACAACCCATGTTTATGTGTGAGGCTAATTGTATGTATACAAGACCCAATACCCATCATAATATTAATTCATATACTACAATGAGAATACTATTTTTCATTAGTTTATTTCTATCCCCATTACTCACTTTTGCCAGGCCATCCACAACCAATAGCCTTCCAACATTTGTAAATGGAACTTCCCAAACAGTCTCTTTTTGCGAAAATGCATTAGCAACTCCAATCAATGCACAACTCGCTATTAATGATGCTGATACCGGACAAACCGAAACATGGACTATAACAACTGCTCCATCACATGGTACACTTACTGGTTTTGCTGCAACAGTCATATCAACTGGTGCTACTTTAACCCCTGGTGGTCTTACTTATACTCCTGCACCAGGTTACAGTGGAACTGATATTTTTACAATCCAGATTAGTGACGGTTTAGCAGTATCAACAACCACACTTAATGTGACAATCTTCCCTATACCCAATGCAGGCACTATTACTGGTGTAACTAATTTATGCGCAGGTTCCTCATCAACATTTACTACTACAGGTATTGGTGGTGCATGGTCAAGTAGCAATTTATTGGCAGCCAGGGTAGGTACATCTACTGGTATTGTTACTGGTATTGCAGCAGGTGCAGCTGTTATTTCTTATTCTGTTACTAATTCTTGCGGCACAGTAGTTGCTACCTCACCTGTTACTGTTGGTACTGGTTCTTTAGGTGCAATTTCTGGCGCATCAAGCATATGCGAATTAGCTACTTCTACTCTTACCAATGCTACATCTGGTGGTAACTGGTCTTCTTCAAATACATCTGTTGCTACAATTGGTGCTACAGATGGTTTACTGACTGGTATAGGTGCTGGGACTGCAACTATCGTTTATACAGCATTTATTAGCTGTGGTTTAGCATCAGTTAGTACAGTTGCCCGCATTAGCCCACTAGCAGATGCCGGAACAATTTCCGGCACTTCTAATATTTGTTCAGGTTCATTTGCAAGGTTTTCAAGCTCAGTTTCTGGTGGTCTATGGTCAAGTAGTGATGCATTGATTGCTAATGTTGGCTCATCTTCAGCAATAGTAACAGGTATTGCAGCGGGTGTTGCAACCATTTCTTATACTGTTGTCAATAGTTGCAGTTCTTCTACAGCTTTTTTTCCTATTACTATTGGTGCTTCAGCCGCCATAGGTGCAATAACAGGTGGTTCTGCTGTTTGTGGTGGAGCTCATCTTACTTTATCTGACACTACTTCAGGGGGTATATGGTCTACTATGAATAGCGGTATTGCAACTGTTGGCTCAGCTACGGGTATTGTGAGTGGTGTTTCAGCAGGTACTGCTACAATAGTTTATACGGTTAGTGCTGCTTGTGGTACTGCTACAGCCACTAATATTGTAAGAGTAAATGCTCTTTCTTCTTTGATTAGCTCACATAACCCACCTGCTACTTGTAGTGGTTCTTTGTTCAGTTATGTACCGGTAGCTTCTTACCCTGGTGCTACCTTTACATGGAGTCGTCCTTATACCAGTGGAATTTCAAACCCATCTTCAGCTGGTTCAGGAGATATCACTGAAACTTTGGTTAATTCTACTTATTATGATGTTTCTGTCACATATACTTATATTGTTTCAGCTCTAGGTTGTACCAATACCCAATATGTTACTGTGGTAATACACCCTACGCCTCGTTTGTCTTCAGCACTAACTGCTACTGTTTGTAGTGGTGCTACTTTTAATTATACCCCAACAGCAGCCACTCCAGGAACAACTTATACATGGTCAAGGGCAAATGTAGCTGGCATTACGCCTGCTACAGCTACAGGGACTGGTAATATCAGTGAGGCATTAGTAAATGGTTCTACCTCATCAATCAATGTTGATTATGCCTTTGCTTTAAGTGCCAATGGTTGCACTTCATTGCGTGACTTAGTAGTTACGGTTACTCCACAACCATCTGTCACTACAATAACCACTCAATGTCCTTCTTCAGTTTGTTCCGGTACACAGTTCCAAAATTTCGGTGCTGGTCAGCCATTGCAATATGGACAAACTTATACCTGGAGTGCAGTAAATGCTAACATTTACGCATTAGGTGCTGGTCAGCAATATTGCCTGGTGAGTTTCCCTAACTCTGGTAATGCATCAGTTACACTAACTGTTTCAGTAGGCGGTGCGAATTGCAGGGTAAATTCTACAGTTCCAGTTACAGTAAGTTCATCAAATGCAGTATCAGCTGGTGTTGTATATCATAATGACCAGTTAATCTACATGAGTAATACTCCATCATTTTACCAATGGGGCTATGATGATGTTGCTACTTTAGATTCCACAATAATTGAAGGTGCTTTATTCCAGAGTTTGCCAATTGCAAGTCTGGATCTAGCTCATTATTATTATTGGGTAATGACATCTGAGGATGGTTGCACACAGAAAACTTATTACAATAAGCCTTTGGCAATAAGTAATGTAAACCAATCATCTGAATTTAGGGTTTATCCTAATCCGGCTTCAAACTTGCTAAATGTTACCTTGCCATATACATCTAATAGTAAGGTGGAAATAGCTATAATCAACATTTATGGGCAGGTTGTAAGAACTTCAACGGCCACTACCGACAATACACAATTTGATATAAATAATTTGCCATCAGGATGCTATATAGTTAATTGCACTAGTGATGGTGAGAAAATTGCTAATACCAGGTTTATCAAGAATTAATGAGTTATTTGGTAAAAAATTATTAATGAAAAAATCAATACTGATATTACTTACGTTAACAGGTGTTTTCAATCTCAGGGCTCAGAACATTAATCCTGAAACTGACCAACTACCTTCATATAGTGCCCCTAAAATGGTGAAAAAAATACTGCCCGACAGTCTTTTGCCGGCATGGGTATTAGATATAAATGCTGATGGCGGATTGTTGTTTCAGAATTTCACCAATAGTATCAATCCAGCTAATTATTCTTCACCACTTAATGCCAATATTGGTAGCCTCAAGTTCGATAAAGGTTATTCATATGGTTTTGATGCCCAATTGGGTTATTTCTTCGGTAAGAAAAGGAATTTTGGTATAGGTGCAGGGGTTCTTTATTTACGCCAGCAGGGTGATCTTACATTGGGTAACTTTAATATTGAATACAAGTCTGTTGATAATTTTGGAGACGTTTTCAGGCAAAAGATTTCTGGAAATGGGGTTAAGGAGAAAATTGTAGTTGATAATATAAATATTCCTATTGTTCTAAAGTACAAAAAGAAAATCAATAACCGGTGGGGTTTTACCGCTGATGCGGGTCTGCTAATTAATATCAAAAATGAAAATAAGTATACTGGTAATGGAACTTTCGATTATGAAGCCATCTACAAGTATACTGGTACAGAAGGTAATTTAGTGGCGGTTTACGATAATTCACCTACCCCTGCAAGTGGTGATTTGCTCATTACTAAGCAACAATATTTAGTAACTCATTCTGCTTCTGGAATAAATAACTATTTCAATACACTGCATAGCGAAGGTTATAATGTAGGTCTTGATGTAAGCACTTGTAACCAAACAGG
>CANGSR010000395.1 GCA_947456055.1 Chitinophagaceae bacterium | reverse complement strand
TAGTGATGTAGACTCTAAGTATCAGGAAGTAGTGAGGGTGGTAAATAGTAAGCGGAGCGAATTGCCTGCTGACATATTGAGTATTGATGTGCAAAAGTGGCAACCATCAGATGTGAACATCCTTCAGGTGGCCCTGATTTCAGAAAATGCATCAAGGGACAAACTGAACCTTTATGCAGGCAGGTTACAGGACAAACTTGAACAATTGAAACAACTTAAAAACGTAGAGGTGCATGGCCTACCCGACCAGCAAGTGAAAATAGAGGTAGCCCTGGAGAAGATGGCACAAATGCATATACCATTTAATGCTATAATGGGTGCATTGCAGAGCGAGATGGCTAATATTCCCGGTGGCAGTGTGGATGCTGGTAATAAAACTTTCAATATAAAGACCAATAGCAATTACAGGTCAATAGATGAAATAAAGAACACCATTGTATATGCTGCTAACGGTAAAAACATAGCCTTGAAGGATATAGCCAATGTCTACTATGGTTATGAGGAAGACAAATACCATACACGGCTCAATGGTAATAGGTGTGTATTTGTAGTAGCTGCCCAAAAGGATGGTGAAAACATAAGTAATACCCAGAAAATATACCTGCCCGAAATTGAGAAATTCAAGAAAACTTTGCCATCAAACATAGACATGGTTCTCCATTTTGACCAGGCCGACAATGTGAATAAGCGATTGAGCGGTCTAGGTGAAGATTTCTTATTGGCTATTTTGTTGGTGGCAGTTACCCTATTACCCCTTGGTGGAAGACCAGCAATAATTGTCATGATTTCCATACCCCTATCCTTATCTATTGGCATAGTATTGCTAAATATGTTTGGGTATAACCTCAACCAGTTAAGTATTGTTGGGCTAGTAGTTGCATTAGGTTTGTTGGTAGATGATAGTATTGTGGTGGTTGAAAATATAGAACGCTGGATGCTGCAAGGGCATACAAGAATGGAAGCAACCTTGCTTGCTACCAAACAAATTGGTTTGGCAGTAGTAGGATGCACTGCTGCTCTGATAATTGCCTTTATGCCTCTGGTCTTTTTGCCAGAAGGTTCAGGTGACTTTATACGTGGGCTTCCTATGGCGGTGATATTCAGTGTATTAGCGTCCATGGTTGTGTCATTGACAATTATTCCTTTCCTTGCTAGCCGCCTATTGAAAGAGCATAAAGGACACCCTGATGGGAATATATTCATGAGGGGATTAAAGAAAATCATCCATGGCAGTTATTCAAGGGTTTTGGATAAGGCATTGGCACGGCCATGGCTAACCATATCTGTTGCTGTGATCATTTTTGCAGGTGCTATTTATTTGTTCAAGGTGGTAGGATTTAGCTTATTCCCGGCATCAGAGAAGCCACAGTTTATGGTGAACATCACTACCCCGCCCCAATCAAGCCTTTCATATACCGATAGTGTTTCGAGGAAAATTGAAGCCGAATTGCAGAAGGAGCCAAGTGTGAAATATGTAGCTGCCAATATTGGCAAGGGTAATCCACGTATCTATTACAACGTAACCCAGGAAAATGAGCGTTCTGATTACTCACAATTGTGGGTTCAATTGAAAGAGGATACAAGACCTGATGATAAGCTTGCGTTAATCGAAAAACTTCGCCAAAAGTGGACACCCTACCCCAATGCTAAAGTAGAGGTGAAGAATTTCGAACAGGGACCTCCTATTGTAGCACCTATTGAAGTGCGCTTATTTGGGGACAATCTGGATACTTTGCGTGGCCTTGCCTTTAAAGTAGAAGAAATGCTCAAAAAAACTGACGGAACTATATATGTGTCAAATCCGGTGAGCATTCTAAAATCTGATATTCGCATCCATATCAACAAGGAAAAATCGCAAATGTTGGGTGTACCTACAATCAACATAGACCGGACTGTAAGGATGGCTATTGCCGGACTGAATGCCGGAGAATACTCGGATGATAATGGAAATGACTATGATGTATTAGTTACAAGGTCTAAGGAGGGAAAGCCATCATTAGACGATCTGAAAAATCTGTATATCAACAACAACACAAGTGGTGCTATTCCACTAAGTCAAGTTGCTGATATGGGTTTAGAAACATCACCCGTCACCATCAATCATGATGATAAGCGCAGGGTGGTTTCTGTAAAAGCATTCCTTAAAAAAGGAGTTTTAGTAGACAATGCCCTCAATGATGTAATAGCCAAAATGGACAAGGCAAACCTACCCGATGGTTATACCTATGAAATGGGTGGTGAGGTAGAATCACGTAAAGAGTCATTCGGTGGGTTTACAACCATCATTATTGTAACTGTATTCCTGTTTATTGCGGTATTAATTCTTGAGTTTAAAACCTTTAAAAGCACCCTTATAGTACTGTCTGTAATACCATTGGGAATAGTAGGTGCGGCTGTGGGATTATGGCTTACTGGTAATACACTATCTTTCGTTGCAATTATAGGTTTGATAGCCCTCGCTGGTATAGAGGTTAAGAATACCATTCTACTAGTTGACTTTACAAACCAGCTTAGGGAACAGGGCCGCAGCCTAAAAGATGCGATAAGGGAGGCGGGGGAAATAAGATTCCTGCCGATAGTTCTTACATCGCTTACAGCTATTGGAGGTTTGATGCCTATAGCATTATCTACCAACCCCTTAATTTCTCCATTGGCAATAGTATTGATAGGTGGGTTAATCAGTTCTACCCTACTGTCACGTATTGTAACCCCTGTGGTTTATGAATTAATGCCTCCCAAAATAGAGGTAAAGGAATTGCATTTGGGAGAGTAAAAATATCACTAATTGAATGAGCGATGCCATACTATAAAAGTATGGCATTGCTCATTTAAAGATATTTGATGCGATATTGTATATATTATTTGGATTTACCCTGCATTTCACTAAATTTGTATTACTATAATTTGAACATCAAAAATCCACTCCTTAAAAAAACAAAAACATGAGAAAATCAATAATCTTACTTGGAATTGTACTATTATCTCTCTTAGATAATGGCTATGGGCAAATGAACCTTGCTACTAACTTGCCTAATACTTACTTCGAACTTACCGAAATTGTAAATCTTAGTAGGTCTGGTAAAAAGATAATGACAGTGAGAGACCAGAGTTCTATAAATCTTGCTGACACTTTATTTTTTTACAATCTTGATTATAGCTTTTGGAAATCAATTCCATGCCCAGCCAAGCCTGGTTATAGTGGTTATTTTACATTTTATCATTTTGTAGGTCAATCTCCAGGTATATTTTACCCATCTGAAACACTGTTTAACTTAGATACATTATTAGAGGTAGCGATATTGTATATTCAAAATACGACTGGATTAGGTACCATTTATATCATCAATGAGAGAGGCAACTTAACAGACTCTATAAATAATATATACTATAGCTCTAGCGAGCGATTCAAGGTTTTTGAAGGGAACAGTGGTGAGTTTAAAGCTATTGTATCCACTACAGCAGGTATGAGTGTTTATAATTTACCCGGCACCATTCCATGCAATTCTTGTTATGACCCATTAGGCCTTGCTAAAAATGATGATAACAATAAGGCTAACAAGATTGAATCACTACCCATACCCAACCCATCCAAAGATGAGGTTAAAATAACATTTACCTTGCCTGATGGGGTTACAAAGGCAAAATTGAGCCTATATACCACCAATGGTCAATTAGTGAAAACTTACGATGTAGATAACCGTTTTGGGTTTATAATGCTTGATAATTCTGCCCTGCCTTCTGGTCTGTATTTCTACAATATTGAGGTAAATGGGTTTGTTTCCTCATCACAAAAGATTGTGGTGGTGAAGTAAGGAGTTAGGAAATTTATATAATTCGCATCTGGTATTAGGTCATGCTAGCCTTATAAGCGGAGTGATTTAGGCTAAAGCTAATTTCATTCTTCCTCCAATTCATGGCCTAATGGCCATGGCTACTAAAACAAGACTAACATGGTGTTATGCTTGTTATTTTATACAATACAAGCGTTCTGAAGTTCTATTTTACTTCCACCATATATTCACCCTCAAGGATTCTTTGGAAATCCTTAACCCATGGCCGGGTGTGGTAGAAGGTGATTTTTGTTTTGCCTTTTGCAATACCTTTTATGGTATAGGGCATTGATACTTCGCCACCGATTGAGTGGTCGTCGGGCATAATGCCGTCCTTTCCTTTTAATTCTACAATACCCGGGTTATCGCATTCATAACTTAGTACAAGCCCCATAGCTCCTTTACCATGCACAGCAATGTCTTTTTCTTCATTGAGCACTAAATCTATCGATTTCATAAACCTGTAATTTAAATTATTAATATTGTCAGAGATATTCTAATAAAAAACTGCCTGAACATTACATAAAGTTAGTTTATATTTTTTGAAATAGTGGTGATACAAATCAGCATCTATAAATTATAAACAACCCGATGAAATATTCAGGCAGCATTATTTAACTAGCTTAAACAGTATGCCATTTATGGTACATAGAAGAATCCTGACCTTCTACAAAGCAATCAAGACGTCCTACAGCCCAACTTGAAACACCAACGTCGGATGCTAATGAACCGCCAAGGTCTTCAACCGTGCTCCATGC
>CANGSR010000394.1 GCA_947456055.1 Chitinophagaceae bacterium | reverse complement strand
TGCCTATAGCACCACTACCACGGGTGCAACTATAACCCCCTCGGGTCAGATTTATATCCCGGATACTGGTTATAATGGAACAGATTCGTTTTCTGTAGTAGTGTCAGATGGACAAGCTACCGATACTATACATGCGGTAGTAACTATCCATCCATTGCCCGTTGCAGGCCCTATACGGGGGCCTGGTGGGGTATGCATGGGTAGCAGCATATTGCTTACCGACACGGTAGCAGGTGGCACCTGGTCTTGCACCAATGGCCATGCTACACTTGCCGGGGGGCTGGTAACCGCTGTCTCTCCGGGTCTGGATACTATAAAATACTTAGTTACAGGTGCCTTGTGTAATAATATTGCCACAAAGGTAATCTCAATAGATACCTTCCCAGGCACTGCGGGCGAGCTTCACGGACTAACTGAGGTATGCGTAGGGGCCAAAATCACCATCTTCCCAACTATACCCAATGGTGTATGGTCGGTAAGTAATGACCATGCTAACGATACCAATGGCGTAGTGCTGGGCCTGTCGGCAGGAATAGATACAATAATATACACAATCACCAATGCATGTGGCGACACATCAACCACTTACCCAGTAACAATTGTAGTGCCACCACATGCCGGCACAGTTATAGGTCCATCGAGCGTATGTGTGGGTGATAGTATATTGATGACAGATACTGCCACCAATGGATTGTGGTTTTCATCTAACGGCCATGCCGCTGTGGTGCAAACAGGCTATGTAAAAGGCGTATCTGCCGGCACCTGCATCATTACCTACAATGTGGGCAATGCCTGCGGCTATGCCAATGCCGGCCACCCCCTGGTGGTGAATCCCCAGCCAAACCCAGGTAATATCATTGGTCCTATAGGCCTCTGTGTAGGTGATACTATAGTACTCACCAATAATACCAATACCGGCGGTTGGCTATTCACCAACCCTAATATTACCCTCACTCCAATAGTAAATGGCTGTATCATAAAAGGTATCACAGCAGGCACCAATACCATAACCTACTCGGCCACCAATATGTGCGGTACCCGGCTAGCCCTCCAACCTTTACATATAAACCCCTTACCCGAGGTGCCTGCCATCACCAAAAATGGCAATACATTATCAGTCCCCGCCACTTATGCCACCTACCAGTGGCTCCGTGACACCATAACCATTGATGGCGCCATACATAATACCTATGAATATACCCTAAGCGGAAAATACACCATTGTCATAACCAATGAATACGGCTGCATCACCAAGGCCACCACCGCCCCCCTCACCGGCTGCAACCCACAAGACCTAAAAGTATACCCCAACCCCACACGCTACCTCATCAACATTCTCTGGTGCCAGAAAGTAAACCTCACCCTCACCTATATGGATGGAAAAATAATCAAATCCCTCCCCCTCACCGACCTGCTCGACCTCACCCCCCTCCAGCCCGGCCCCTACCTGCTGAATGCCTATGATACCAATAATATATTGATTAAGAGTGAGGTAGTGGTGAAGGAGTAGGGGTTAGTAGGTGATGCCGAGGTGGTTGCAGGCATCTTGCGCATTTTTTAATCCTTGTTTTGCTGATTTTTGATAGAGTTCTTTTGCTTTATTTATATCTTTTTCAACTCCTTTTCCATTTTCGTACATATCTGCCAAATCATATTGGCCTGATGAATTTTCTTGGTCTGCAGATTTCTTAAACCATTTAACAGCTTCATTTTTATCTTTTTTTACTCCATACCCCATATAGTACATATAACCTAAATTATTTTGTGCATCTGAGTTTTCTTGCTCAATCGCTTTTTTAAGCCATTTAATAGCTTCTGCATAATCAGTTTGCACTCCATAGCCACTCATATACATATATCCGATTCTATTTTGGTGTCGATCATCAAACAATTGATTATCTCTATATTTAAAATAAATTGGGAATGCCGCAGCGTAATTCAATTTATCAAAGTAATTATCTGCCTTTTTTAATTCCTTTCTATATATTTCATCTTGTTCCTTTTTTCCTTCTCAAGTCTCTCTGGCTCTTTTCGCTCTAGTTCTTTTTTCACTAAATCCTTTTTCTCCTTCTCTATTCTTTCTCTTTCTTCTCGCTCACTCTTTTCCCTAATTTCTTTATTATTCTCCTTTCTCCCTTTTAAATCTAGAATTATCCGCTCCAATCTCTCTGCTACATCAAAATAAGCATCGTCTCGTGAATGCCAAGATGCATTCACAATTGGCACTAAATTCGTTGGTAAACCTTGTATTTGCTCAAAAATAGTACCCTTAAAAACACATTTTCTAACCATTACCGGCACAATTATTACCTCGTCCCTTTGATGCCTGTCATATGCGATTTGAATCTCATGTTCATAAATATAGGTAGATGCCAAAAAGTCCGCACTTAATAGAAATACAACAATATCAGCCTCTGTAAGGTTTTTCTTAATTTTCGTATCCCAATATTCACCTGGAACAATTGCACTATCCTGCCAGGATTCAACAATATTATTACGCTTTAGTGCGCTTAAATGATTGTCGAGCTCCACACAATATTCCTTATCCTTGTGGGAGTAAGAAATGAATATTTTTATTTTCTCGTTTTCCGGCATTGCTTGGGGTTGTTATTTACCATTTAATTCCTAATTCCCTACAAGCATCTTGTGCATCCTCATCTCCTTGCCTTGCAGCTAGTTTGTAGAGTTCCTTGGCCTTATTCATATTTTTCGCTACACCATTACCCTCTGCATACATATTGCCCAAACAAAATTGACCATTGGGGTCATCCTGATCTGCTGATTTTTGATACCATTTTACGGCCTCTACATAATCCATGCCAACATTTTTCACATCACCAAATTCATATAATGATCCAAGCAGGAATTGGCACTCACTATCAAACAAATCATGATTACGATATTTATATAAAATGGCAAAGGCTTTATCCCATTTTTCCTGGTCGAAATATAAACATGCATTTTCTAAATCGTTAAGTACTAATTCCTCCTCTTCACTTAGTTCCTCATCTTCCTCAATTTCCTCATTCTCAATCAGTTCTATTTCCTTACTTTCATTTACCTTTTTACTAATTCCGTCTAGGATTATTGGATTGGCTTTATTCTTACCCTGTGCTTTAATTTCACTTTGCTTTTTAATAATTCTTTTAAGCCCCTCAACTACACTAAAATAAGCATCATCTTTAGAATGCCACTTACTACTTAAAATTGGCTCAAAATCGATAGGCAGGCCCTGTATACGTTCAAAAATCGTACCTTCTATATCGCATTTCTTGAGAATTACAGGCACAATAATTAATTCTCCTCTTTTATGCTTTTCATAGGCCATTTGCATCTCCACTTCATAAATATAGTTGGAGGCAATAAAGTCAATACTCAGCAAAAACACAACTATTTCAGATTCAACCAGGTGCTTTTTTATCTGTTCATCCCAGTTGTCTCCCGCCATTAACTCACCATCCTGCCATGTATCAACAAGTTTAGTTCTCTTGAGTTGGGTTAAATGTTTATGCAATTCTGCACAATGTTCCCTATCCTTATGCGAATAAGAGATAAAAAGTTTAATCTTATTGTTTTCCTCCATTTTTACGTATTTTAGCTTGTACGCCAAAGATATATCAAAATGTGTACGGAGTGGAATTTAGGTTGAGGAAAGAATGTTTGAAAAAATAGCTGCACCTCGGAGTAATTCAGTGGAATCAGAATAATCAGCTTCAATCTGTGGTTCAGATAAAAAACCTATTTACCAAACCTTCATTAATCACCCCATCAATCTTTCCACATTTCCCCTTGAAAATTTGCCACCCACCAAACAATGCCTAAACTTTGCATCCTAAATGTAGCCATATTGATGCCCCTGGTGGCAGTACAAGTTTCAGTATTCTATAGCAAGTACAGCGGATGCCCCAGAGGGGCTACCTGTTTGTAGAAAAAAAAATATCCAGAATAAGGACACTGCCCCGGAGGAGCTACCGGTCAATACTGAAAATTTGCATTAGGTTAATGGAGCATAAGGTTTGCTGAAATTTTCATTGGAGCAATCCAATTTCCATATCATAATATCAGTAGCCCTGACCTTTAGGTCGGGGTATAAGCCAATACAATATATAGGCTTTAGCCGAAACTAAGTGCGTATAGATTCCCCCTAAAACTAATTTTAGCTAAAGCCACATTAAATTAAATCATATTCCCCGGCCTGAAGGCCGGGGCTACTAATAAAAGGCAAATACCCCCTATTACGTGAATTTTGATGGGGTAAATTGGGGCGTTTTCTGCACAGTTGGGGCATAATGGGGCATTTTGGGGCAATACAAAAGCACACACAAACAATTATTAATCAATAACTTGCACCAATTCCATTACCCCCAATGCCCCAAAATATATTTTCTCAAAATTGGGGCAATCACAAATAGGCGATATTTTTAAAACACTTCAACGCAACACCTAAAATGATAAACTACCTCCCATTCTGAAAATTCTATAATTCCGGATATTATGATTAAACGTCACTGGCGCGAGTGTTCCGCAGGATCACTCGTGTCTACCCAAATCAGCCTGTCTGTGACAGGCATTCAAAGAACAAAATCCGAACCC
>CANGSR010000393.1 GCA_947456055.1 Chitinophagaceae bacterium | reverse complement strand
TGTCTTGGCGAGCGGGGTACCATTTATCACTGTTTATTCCGCTTATCTGGCTTTCTGTGCGTGCAAGGGTATATGATACCCAACCAGTTAGGTTACCCACTTTTTTGCGCAGCAGGAATTCAAGACCATAAGCCCTACCCTGCCCAAACAGTAATTGTGGCTCAATGGCACTATTGGTGAGGATATTGGCATTATTCCTGTAATCCACCACATTCTGCATGTTTTTATAGTAAGTCTCCACACTAAGTTCGAATTTGTCATTTTTCAGACTGCGGAAATAGCCTACCGAAAACTGGTCGGAGATTTCGGGTTTGATGATATTATTGGTAGAAACCCATTTATCGGTTGGGTTGCTGGCATTCGAGTTGGAAATCAGGTGCATTGATTGGGTATTACGGGCATAGCCGGCTTTGATGGAGGATACATCATCCAACAAATAACTAGCAGATACACGGGGTTCGGGGTTTACAAATGTCTGCACAATCTGGCTTGAGGTATAGTGCATAGTATCTTTGATACTGCCATCAGAATTCAGGTTATACAAGTTAGAACCGCCCAAAACTGAGAAAGCACTTAAACGCACCCCATAATCAACATTGAGTTTTTTGGAAGCCTTCCAGCTATTAGATACATAGAGCGCATTTTCCCACGATAATTTATCAGGCTGGGTGGTACTTAGGATATTGGTTCCCGTAATAACACCAGGGGTAATGGTGTGATAAACGGAACTGATACCAAACTTAATAGAGTTGTTGGGGTTGGCAAATAATTCCAGTTCTTCCTTCAGATTCCAGTCACGGATTTCAGAATGGATATTGGCTGAGATGCCTGAATTATTGATATTGATATCGTAGCTATAGTCAGTGAAAATCAATGAGGTATTAGAAAAAAGCTTGTCGCTAACAAGGTGGTTCCAGCGGAGGGTGCCAGTGGCATTACCCCATTTGATACCAAAGGTAGTCCCTAGACCCAAATTGTCTTGCCCGAAATAACCGGATAGATATATCCTGTCCTTTTTAGATAGTTTATAGTTGAGCTTGGTATTGAGGTCGTAGAAATAAAGGATGCTTTTTTTGATGGTAGTATCAGAACTCAGTTTCAGGAAAACATCGGCATAGGTGCGGCGGGCACTTAGCAGGAAAGAGCCTTCATCCTTTTTAATGGGCCCTTCAATATTTACCTTAGACGATATGAGCCCTATACCTCCACTTACATGGTAGTCCTGGTTATTACCATCATTCATCTTTACATCTAATACCGATGATAGGCGACCACCAAATTGTGCTGGTTCAGAACCTTTGTAGAGGGTCACATCTTTGATGGCATCAGAATTGAAGGTGGAGAAGAAGCCCAAAAGGTGAGAAGGATTATATACAACAGCCTCATCTAGCAGAATCAGGTTCTGGTCAGCAGCACCACCACGCACATAAAAGCCGCTGCCACCCTCACTCACAGGTGCCACACCGGGCAGCAACTGCACTATTTTCATCACGTCTTTTTCACCAAACAATACAGGCAGTTCTTTTAGCTCTGCCACATTCAGTTTGGTCATACCCATTTGGGCTGATGTGATGGTATTGGCCTTACTTGTTACAGTTACAGTTGCCAACTCATTATCACTTGGGGAAAGGGCAAAATCGTAACCCGACTTTTTATCCAGGGTAATAGATAATTCCTGTGCCTTATACCCTACATACTCCACAATTATCTTGTAGGTGCCACCAGCTAAGGTGAGGGAGTAAAAGCCATATTCATTAGAGGCTGTACCAATGGCAGGATTATCAGCAACTTTTACTGTAGCACCTATTAGGGCTTCGCCATTCTTTTTGTCTTTGATACTGCCGCTGATGGTAAACTTGGTCTGGGCATTGGCATTGTAAACAAATAGCATAATGATGAACATCATTGCCATTTTTAGGTGGTAATACATTTATTGAATTTAATTTTTATGAGTAATTTCTGATTATGGAGGCAATTTAGAGCATTAACATGTACCTGAAATGAATTATTGCCTTTTGGAGGGAGTTTTATCAAAGATTTATGAAGGAGGGGGAGAATGTTGTAATCAGAATTTACAGGATTTTAGAATTCCCATAAACCATTATTTGAAATAGCTAATTTTAGATACGCTACTATCTTTAATGCCATTTGAACCCAAACCCAACTAAACTAATCTTGTAATTCTAAATTTGACAGTTGACTATCTATTCTCCACCCGTCAATCTTTCTACTTTCTACTAATCCTTTTCTACTCACCTAAATATTTCCAGCTTCACATTCTTCATATATAGGTCTGTTCTCCCTGTGCTCCAGAGGAACAATTTCATTATATCACCTTCTTGCATGGTTTTAGGGATGCGGGTAAAGAACGAAATGTGCCCCCAATGATTCGGCTGGCTATAATCAAGGTTGAATTTGATTTTGCTGGTGTCCATTGCCCTACCCAGAATTTTGTTTTCTATCCTACAACCCTTCCACATTCTTTTATCAATATCCAATACCAGTTTATGTTTCTCATAACCCGGTGATTGGGGATACATAAAATCACCGCTGCACTTTATCCAGGTTGCATCTTTGAAGACATCTTTGTGATATGGGAATACGAAAATATTGGTGATTTCCAGGTCAAGGGTGTGGTATACATATTTACGACCTGCACCAGTATCTATTACAAAATGGGCTGACAATGAATCATTATAACTTTCTTCACCAAGGGTGGCCACTTTCACCAAATGGGTTGTATCAGGCTGAAACTCTTCAATATCATTCACTACAAGGTCATCATATTTCAATTGTGTTCTATACAGCATTTGTAGGGTAAATGGCCCATTAGACTCCTCACTCCATATCACCCCTTCTATTTGCTGGATACTCAGACAGAGGTTTACTGAGATGAAAAATAAGAACAATGCAAAGGCGCTTGTTTTTATAAGAAGGTTGCCCCTGCCCAGGTATTGTATAAATGCGGCTAATGGAAATGCCAGCAGTGGGTAAAGGTGTATCATGGGTCTTGACCCCAAGCCATTGATATACCTATAGCACCACCATGAGTAAATTATATAAATATAAACTGGCAAAATGGCCAAAATGCTCCACTGCCATTTTTTGATTGATTTGAAAAAAAACAAGCCAATCAAAGCAAAAATCAAAATGGGTGAATAGGGCAACCAACCATTTGAAAAATAAAAAAGTCCCTCAATGATTTTTGGGTGGCGCCAATGAAAGCCCTGGTCACCATAACTGTAGAATAGATATTTACCTGTTACCATCTTCCAGTATATTAGCTGTGGTAATAGGGGGATGATAAATGCCAGGGAAAACACCAGGAGCTTTGAAAAATTAGAATTAATAAAAGTGAATTTCTCCACTATAGTTTCCCTATTATAAACATTGTACAACAGGGGAATTAATAAACACAGTATATCAGATGGCCTAATTATTGTTATTAAGCCTGCACAAAATCCTGCAACAATAAATTGCCACACCTTTCTTTCCTCATGTATCCTGATGGAGAGGTAAATAAGTAATGCATAGAGGAAAAAGATAGGGATGTGGGACATGCCTGCCTGATGTACCGAAAACCAAAAAAGGTTGGTGGCAATGAAAAGGGCTAAAGAGGTTAGTAGAGAAGTATTTTCATCGAAATACTTCCTGAGGATTTTATAAACCAATATAAGCCCCAACAACGCATAAAACATGGAGGACAGTTTTATTAGCCTGAAGTAATTAATTGAATACCCATTGGCAGGTAGGTGATTCAATTTCTCCCATGCATGAGCCATGGCAAAAAACGGCAATTCCATCAATGCTACTCCATAGGTATATTGATCCACAGTATTACCTGTAGGTATTTTCAGCTCCTTCATCTGGTTCACATAGGTATATATGCCTATAGGAATTTCCTTGTTTTGGGGCAGGTGATCGGGGTTTGGTAGGTTGTGATAGATGAATGTGGATGGCAGGTAGAGGTAATACCCCAGGGCATCGCCATAGAATTCAGTGGTTCTATTATTGTATTTATAAACAAACAACCCCGTTATAAGGAGAGTAAGAGATAATAGTAGAGTCCTGAATAGTTTTTGGATGGGCATTAAATAAGCAGGGATATTGAAAGTGTAATATTACCAAAATTAGCCAATTTCGGGATAGGGATTTGAAAGGAAAGGTTCAATTGTGATGAGTATAGTATTTAGATAGCGCAAATGAAGTGGTAAAGAATTATGCTGTTGTTTTACTTACCACTGGCACGAGTGTTCCGACAGAATCACTCGTGTTTACATAAACCAGCCGGTCTGTGACCGGAATTCAAGGAACCAAAGCTGGAATATTACCAAAGCCCAATAAAGAACAATACCCTAAAAAGTGCCACTAGCGCACCACTGGCGCGAGTGTTCCGACAGGATCACTCGTGTCTACACAAATCAGCCGGTCTGTGACCGGAATTCAAGGAACCAAAGCTGTACTAAAACAAAAGCCCAATAAAGAACAATACCCTAAAAAGTGCCACTAGCGCACCACTGGCGCGAGTGTTCCGACAGGATCACTCGTGTCTACACAAATCAGCCGGTCTGTGACCGGAATTCAAGGAACCAAAGCTGT
>CANGSR010000392.1 GCA_947456055.1 Chitinophagaceae bacterium | reverse complement strand
GAATCGAAGCTCTTACGCATATCAGTGGTGGGGCGGTAGAGCCAGTATCGGCTATTATGGGATAGCTGCAACATTTTATTGCTGATTTTAATCAGCAATATTACCTAGGCCATTCACTATTAACAATATGTGGTTGGACGGTCGCTTACTTTGATCTTAAGGCAACCACTGCAATTCAGAAATTCTTTATTAGTGAAAATAACAATTATTTATCCAGGTAATTGAAATTATGCTCGCCACCTTTAGGCAAGCACCAACAAATAATTCCTTAATGCAATAATCATAACCCTTCTGAAGCGAAGCTTTTTACATCAATCCAACAAATAAGTATCCTTATCGGTGGGTAACAAATTGAGGTCCACATCCATACCGGAGATGCCTTCTATAGAGCCCCGGATATGGGCTGCATTGAGCAGTACCTTTTCCAGTTGCTTCTCCCTGGCTTTCCACATTTTTTCCATTTGGTCACGCTCTTTGGCTATAGACATTTTCATACCCATGAAGCCCTCCCTGATAGCACTCCACTGTTCCGAAAATTCACCACTTACCAGGTAGGTATAGAGCAGGGTCATTTTATCTCCCTTGTTCTCCTGGCTCTTGGTAGCATTGTAGACTTTTATTACCAGCTCCCTGAGTACATGAACCAATGCCCTTACCTCACCAAAAGTGCATATCCAGATACCATCTTTCTCGCCAAAATTGGTCATGTCTTTTGGCATGGCCTGGGTTACTATAACGGCTACATCGGCACCAAGCACCCGCATATCAGCCTTCAGTTTTTCAATCCAATCCTGGCTAAAATCTTTAGTGCGTTTACTTTCAAAAATAATTTTACCACATACATTACCAAAATTATTGCGTACCGTTTGGATACAATCTGCCCCCCTTACACCCTTCCCTACTTCACTTATCAAGTCGAACGGAAAAGCATTGGCCAACAATTGTTCCAGTGCCAATTCCATTACCTCACCCTGCAATTGCATGGAGCCCTGTTCACTTTTACGCTTCATTTCTTCTACCAGTTTGCGCTGGTCATCAAGCAGTTTATCTTTTTCCATCAGTTTCATCTGGAATTCGGTATCCCTGAGTTTGTTCGATTCCTCAAGCTGCCTGCGCTGCTCGTCCATCTGCTTTTCCTTTTCCTTAAGTACCAGTTGGTATTCAGCATCCTTGAGTTTATTCTTTTCTTCCTCCTCTTTTTTGATGACTTCAGATAGCTTTTGCCTTTCATCCATCATTTTACGCTGCATCTCCAGTTCCATTTCCTGCTCTTTGGTTTTGAGCTCCTGCATGGCTTTCAGGAATTCCATTTCTTTTTGGCGGGCTTCAGTAAGTTTCGCTTCGTTCTTCACATTCGCCTCTTCCAGCATTTTTAATTTGTGCTCAAAATCGGCACCTACTTTCACCGAAAGTTCCTGAGTGAGGCGTGTTTCCATCAATTTTTTGTCTTCTTCCAGCTTTTTGGCCATTTCGTTTTGCTGCTGCTGAAATTGCTGCTCCCGCTGGCGGGTAAGTTCCTGGTTTTTACGCTCCTGCTCCTGCCATTGCAGTTCTTTTTGCCTGTATTGGTCCTCTTTTTGTTTTTCGGCTAAGCGGTATTGCTCTTCCTTCTGCTTTTCCTGCTGGCGAAATTGTTCCTCTTTTTGCTTTTGGAGGTCGGCCCATTTACGATTATATTCATTAGTGAGATCGTCCTTGATAGATTGGGCAATACCGGCTTCGGCTTCGAACTGGGTTTTACATTTTGGGCAAGTGATAACTGTAGACATATGTTTCAGTGGGAAATTATGTGGTGAAAGTACTAAAACGGGGAATAATACGCAGGTATAAAAATTGGGAAAGATGCAGAATTCTATAGGTGTATTGTCAGAACCATTGATTAAAGCTGGTTAATTTGATTCCACTGATTCATTTCCGAAAAACTCCCATCCGTCAGCACTGCATTCAGTGTTCAGACTGATGGGATGTGGCGCATATGCTAACCTCGCATATTCAAATTGGCCTTACCGTGGAAAGCGGTGTTGACCGATTTAAATTCTATTTAAGGCTTTGTTCTGTGAATTTTGGTCACATCCCTACAGATTGTGTTGATATAAGTGATCCTTGGGATCACGTGGCACCTGTGAACAATTGAGCCATATATGAAGAATGGGAATTTTGCACGCCCTATGGATAATTAATATCGGGCAAGTGAGTTAATATTTTAGGAATTACAAAGGTTTGGTTCTTACCCTGGTACTTATATGCAAATAATGCTTTGCCTTTATAAGGGAATGGTGGTTTTTCCATTTTACTTAGCATTTCCTCATCAGAGGGCTGGCCTTCTCTTTGTGCGTATTCATTATGATAAGTACCCACATTTAATGTAATACTATAATTACCATTTCCCTTTTTATGCTTAATTACGGTATTAGCACTAATCAAAGAATCATCAATGCTTAATTGAATGGCGTAATTGCCAATCCAAATCATTAATGGAATTGGTTGTTTAGAACAATCTGAAAATTCAACTTCAAATGTATAATTTTCGCCGGTATGGCCTGCTATACCTCCCCCCAGTCTTGCTCAGTGGCATTGGTGAGTTTCAATGTTTGGGAATAACCTAAAACCGGGCTTACCAATATCACACATAATATAAAAATACGAGCTAGCATATTAAGGATAATTGACCGGCTGGCCATGTGACATAATCTTATCAACAATAAAATATTTTTCTTCTCCATTAAATTTGTAAGAGATTAATGCAACACCTCCATACTTAAAAGGTGGGCTTGGTTTTATTATTTCTGGAGGCTTTGGTGCACTTGGGTATAGCAAAGGTGGTTTCTGGTCATCGGCATAAGATGTGCCGCCAAAAAGGGTGATTATGACCTTTTTACCTTCAACAGTCCTGATAAAATTATAGGCGACTCCAGGTACAGATTTAATAACTAATGGAATACATTTATTGCCAATCCATAAAGTATCGGGCTCCGGGATTTGCTTGCCACAATGAGTGAACTCTATAATAAAATTATAACTAGTGCCATACCTGCCGGCAATGCCCCCACTCCACCCTGTACTGGTTGAATTGATGAGTTTTACCTTCTGCCCAATGCATAATATTGGGAAGGCCAATATACAATTGACCAATAGAAGTATAAAAATCTTAGGTAATCGATGCATAAGGTAATTATTAATCATTACCATAAAATTAGCGAAAAATGCAATTAATCATGTTGCAACTTAAATACAATTGGCAATGTGAATGTAACACTTACACTTTTTCCATTCTGCCTTCCTGGTTTCCAGGGTGGCATTTCACTGACTACCCTAAGGGCTTCCTCATCGCAACCACCACCTATGCCTTTTGCAATTTGAGCATCAGAAATTGTGCCATCCTCATTTACAATAAATTTGATAACAACCCTACCTTCAATATTGTTCTTTCTGGCTTCTTTAGGATATTTCAGATTGGTGGCCAAATATTCCTTTATATTATAAGCACTAAGAGGCATTTGTTCAACAAAAGTATAAATTATAGGCTTGTTCATTTCTGAAGTATCGCAGGTAATACTTTTACCTATAGCATCAAAACAATTCTGGCTTACTAGTTTACCATCATTAAATTCCTTTTTGGACCGGATGATATGATTGGGATAATAAATAACGCTTGTTTTTAATTTCTTATCCTCTGAATAGGTGTTTTGCTCAACAAGAAAGGAATCGGTACTGGCAAATTGCCATTTAGTGGAGAATTTCCCATCCATAAAGAAAGATTTGCTGGTTACTTTTTGATTTACAGAATCGTAAGTAATCCTATAGAGTGTTTGGGAATCATTTGCAACTTCCTCAAAGTTTATTGAATTAGACGACTTAAAGTACTGTTTATAATGGCCTACCATCCTGCCATTTTTAAAATCACCCTCGGAGGTTTTAAAACCAAATGAATCGTAGGATATAGAATGACCAAAACGAGCCTTTGGATTGTTACCTTCCCTGGAGGTTGAATAGCCAGTACGTCGTAACTTACCGTTAAGAAAATAATCTTCTATCTTATATACAGTTCCCTCCTGGGTAGCTATTGTATAATAATAGGCCTTATCCTTGGTCGTTTCCTGCCAGTTGGAAGTATAGTATACAACATTTTCCTGTGCCCGGGCGATGGTAGCAATTAATATTATGAGTATTAGTGGGTATAATTTCATGCTGGTATTGGTTGCTGCTTTTTTTGAGTTTGTGAAAGTAGATTTTTTTTTCTTGGAGAGGCTAATGTTTATGAAATTCCAATTTCGATTAGTTAAGGGTTTCATCTAATTTCAAATTTATCTATTTTGTAATCGTAGTCAGCATTTGAGATAGCATTACAACCCTGCAGGGCAATGTCGTTAAGTTTAGAGATTCGCTGAATTCCATATTTATTTATCACTGTCATTGAATCAATTAAGATGAGATTTCACCCTTTAAGGGCTTAACACGGTAGCCATCATTGGTACCCAAGGCGATGCCCTGGGCTGATATATTTGGCCCTTACAGGGCGTATTATGGCTGCAATATATTTAAATGTATATTTGAAATAACCGGAAATGCTTAAAAAACGACATTGGTTACGGATAACCCTG
>CANGSR010000391.1 GCA_947456055.1 Chitinophagaceae bacterium | reverse complement strand
TTACCAGTGGTTTTCTTTGTGTTTTACAATGAAAAACGCTGTTTAATAATGAATAGGTAACAGCATGAATGTTTTCCTTTTGGGAAATATTTAGCAGAGCCATTGAAACACAAATTAAAAAAGTAATTTTACAGCGATAACTCTTATAAAATGATCAGGAGAAGTATTATTAACCGATTAAGTCTGGCCGTGGCAATCACACTTATTGCCCCGGTTTCGTTTGCTCAGGACATCCATTTTACACAATTCGATATGGCGCCGTTGGTTATCAATCCGGCCTTTACTGGTATGTTCGATGGTAAGGTTCGTGCAGGTGCTATTTATAGAAGCCAATGGAATAGTGTTACCAAGGGGTATGAGACTTATGGGGCTTCAGCTGATATGCCACTGTTTATTGAGAAAAACGGTGATTATTTGGCTGCCGGACTCCAGTTATATAACGATGTTGCAGGGGATGCCAACCTTACAAACTTCACAGGTATGGTATCAGTGGCTTACCATAAATATTTTGGTGGGTCGTACAACCGTAGCAATGATAAGGCAGGTAGTGATCTTGCAATAGGTTTCCAGGCAGGTTATGCTAATAAGCACCTCGATTTGTCTAAATTATATTTTGGCGACGAATTTAATAATGGCGGTTTCTCCCAGGGTATTAGCAAGGAATTTGGACAGGGGATGGGTAGTTCAGTAAATTATTACCTGGTTAATGCAGGTATGTCTTACTCACATGCTACAAGCGATAAATTTAGTTTCGTATTAGGTATTGGGGCTAATAATATCAACCAGCCTAATGATGCTATCCAAAAGAAACAAAACAGCCAAACCGGCCTTGATATGCGTTGGACAGGTGAAATGGGTATCAACTGGTTAGCAGGCGACAGGTTAAGCCTCCGCCCGGCAGTTTTATACCAGAGCCAGGCAACAGCTTCGGAAATAATAGTAGGTAATGAATTCAACTACCAGATAAGTGGTGACCAGGAAACTTACAAGAATTTCTCTACTTCAGTATTCCTCGCAGCCTGGTACCGCACAGGTGATGCTGCTATGATTACCGGCGGTGTTGAATTTAAAGGTTTCCGTTTAGGATTAGGGTATGATTATAACATTTCTTCGCTCAATACATCAAGCAATGGCAATGGTGGATTTGAACTGGCTTTACGTTATATAATGCCTAACCCGATCCAATTTGCTGAAAAAAGGACGATTCCTTGCTCAAGATTCTAAGAATTACACAAATAAATGGTGAAGGGCTAAAGTTTTTTTTCAAAGCCCTTCTTTTTTTTAAAACCAATTTATACTTTTATATCCATTAACAACGCTCACGCACATGAGAAAAACTTGGCTGTACATTATTTTAGCAACGATTGTCGTTACTTTTCAATATGATTCTAATGCCCAAAAGCTAAATACACAAAAATTCAGGAACAAGGCCGCTGATCCTATTGGCAAGTTGTCAGATACTAAAAAATTAAATTGGGCTGATTTTTTGTATAAAACAGGTAGTTATTTTAATGCACTTGATTATTACCAGCAATTAAAATCAACTGATGAGCGTAATCCTTACTATACTTACCAGTTAGCTACCTGTTACAGGTTTACAAGGGATTATGTTCCTGCTGCACACTATTATGCAGAGGCATATGATCTTGGTAAGAAAATCTATCCTTTGTCAAGCTATTGGGCAGGGGTTATGTTTAAGCAACAAGGCGAATACCAGACCGCTATAAGTTATTTCAAGAAATTTCTTGCTGATAATAAGAAACTAGCTCCAAAGGATCGTAGCCCGCTTAATGATGATCCTGAAAGATACCCTGATCCTAAGACCCTTAAGGACAGGAAGAAGTTAGTACAGGTTGAAATCGATGGCTGCATCATGGCCATGAATTCAATCAAGAACCCAGAACCATATACTTTGATAAACTGTGGTCCAAACGTAAATACTTCCTATACTGAACTTTCTCCATTCCCACTTGGTGATTCTGCTTTGTTGTTCTCTACAATGGGTCGTAATGCAGTAATTGAAGCTAACGGTTATGACAAGTTAAACTACAAAGAGCACTTCTTAACTTCTCACAAACAGCCTGGTCCGGTAGTTGATTCTTTCCAATGGCCTTTACCTTTCTATGACGGTAGTTCATTTGATGAGAATGTACACGTAGGTAATGGTTGTTACAGCCCTGGTGGAGATAGGTTCTACTTTACTAAATGTTCTGAAGGTGATACCCAGGTAATTACTTGCCAGATATTTGTATCAGAGTTTGGAAAGAATAATGCAGGACAGCATTGGGGTTTACCAGAATTGGTGCCAGGTAATGTTAATGAGCCAGGTTCTTCAAATACAATGCCTTTCGTGTCTAAGGTTGGAAAGAAAGAGGTATTATTCTTCTCTTCAAACCGTAAGTTACAGAGTAGGGGTGGTTATGATATTTGGTATTCAATTATCGACCCGCGTAACAAAAGCTACCGTCGTCCACAGAATGGTGGTAAGCAGATCAATACAAAGGCTGATGAAATTACTCCTTACTACGATAGCCGTGTAAACAAGTTGTACTTTGCTACTAACGGTTTGAAGTCTTTGGGTGGATTTGATATCTACTCTGCTGACGGTGGTCCTTCACGTTATACCAACGTTCATAACATGGGTTATCCTATTAACTCTTCGGCTGATGAATTGTATTATATTAAAGATCCGGTTGGTAAACCAGATGCATATGTAGTATCAAACCGTATTGGTTCTTATGCGCTTAAAAATCCTACTTGTTGTAATGATATCTGGCGCATACAGGCTGAACCTAAGCTGGTTGTAAAAGGTACAGTTAAACTTAGGAAAACAGGTGAGTTAATTACCCAGAGTGTAGTTAAGAAAGTTGACCAGAAAGGCGAAATGGATACTTACAATTCTGAAGATGGTAATTTCATTTTCAATATGCAGCGTGGCCATGCTTACGTACTTACTGCCGATAAGCAAGGTTATACTTCATCACGTGCTTCAGTTAGCACAATGGAAATCAAGCGTTCTGATCCGGATGATACAGTAGAAGTTACTATTTTCATGGATACAATGAAGACTAGCTTTAGCGTAAGTAATATCTATTACGACTATGACAAATCAACATTACGTCCTGAATCAGTTGCTGGTCTTGATTCTGTAGTTCACTTCCTTGCTGATAATCCATCATTAACTATTGAAATCTATTCTTACACAGATAATAAGGGTAAAGACGAATACAATTTGGCCCTTTCCCAGCGTCGTGCACAGTCTGTACTTGACTACCTTGAAAAGAGCGGTATCAATAAAGACAGGTTAACTGCAAAAGGCTTTGGATCTAAAAACCCACATGCTTCTAATGCTACAGTTGATGGTAAGGACAATCCTGAAGGCCGCCAGTTAAACCGCCGTACAGAGTTCCGCATTATCAGCGATATTCCTACACGCCGTGTTATCTACAGTTCTGATAAGAAGGGTACTCTTGACCTACAACAGAATTTACATGTAGAATCAGAAGAAGATGATAGCCCTGCTAAACCAGGTGCAAAAGAAAAAGAAGAGGATAATTAATTTAAACAAGAATTCTAGTATATTTAAATAAAGGTTGCAGGTTTTACTTGCAACCTTTATTAATTTTAAAAAGACGAAACAGTATGCAAGAGATATTAATTATGTGCCTCATTGGGGCTATTGCCGGTTCCATTGCCGGTGCATTGGTACAATCAGAAAATGATAGCCTGCTGGTAAATATTATTATAGGCATTGTAGGTGGTTTTATAGGTTACAAGTTATTCGGCTCGAAGTTGAATATTTCTGGGAATTACTGGATTAACAGGGTTATTACTGCCACAGTAGGTGCTGTACTCTTGAGTTTACTTATTAAACTATTGCGCAGGCCCGGAAGGCGTTAGTTTATTCTTCATTATTTTTCGGCTTGTTGGATTCTATATTTTTTCCTTGTTTTAAGGTTTAATTAAGGGATTTCACACTATTATTGCACTAATGGATCATGTGAAAATAATTATCAGCCCCAATGAGCAGGCTGATACCGACATACTGGTTGCTTTACTTGGCGAAATGGGATATGACGGGTTTGAAGAAATTGAAGGTTGCTTGTTAGCTTATATAGGACGGGATTCATATGATGAATCTCTGGTACAATCACTGAGCGAGTCGCATAATTTCAGTTACACAGTAGAAATTGTACCAGCTCAAAACTGGAATGCACTGTGGGAATCTAATTTCCAACCCGTTATTATTGATGGGTTCTGCACTGTGAGGGCTCATTTTCATGATATTGAAGTGAGTACCCCTTACGACATAATCATTACACCTAAAATGTCTTTTGGTACCGGTCATCATGCCACTACTGTATTGATGATGCAGGCTATGAAAAACCTCGAGCTTACGGGAAAGGAAATTATAGACTTCGGTTCAGGTACAGGTATTTTGGCTATCCTGGCCGAAATGCTGGGTGCGGCTACTATTAAGGCCATTGATAATGATGAATGGTGCACGGAAAATGCCCTGGAAAATGTTGTAAGAAATAATTGCCATAAAATATCAGTACAGACAGGATCTTTAGAATTGGTACAGGATGATAGGGTAGATGTAATCCTTGCAAATATCAACCGGCATATTTTGCTTCACTACC
>CANGSR010000390.1 GCA_947456055.1 Chitinophagaceae bacterium | reverse complement strand
GTTGTGGTAATATTACATACCCCACCTAAGGAGTAGGTAATTAACGCAGTTCCTGCAGTTATTCCTGTAACTAAACCAGACAATGAGCCAACCGTTACTGTACTACTTGCACTACTCCATGTACCTCCTGCCACAGCATCAAATAAGGTTGTGGAGGAGCCGGTGCAGACTGTAGGAGACCCAATTATGGCTGTTGGGGCACTGGCAACCGTTATAGTTTTGGTCGCAACACACCCCGTAGCCAATTGGTAGGATATAACCGTGGTCCCGACCGAGACCCCATTGACAACTCCCGTTGTTGACCCAATAGTTGCTACCGAGGTATTACTACTTATCCAGGTACCACCTGCAGTTGCATCGGTTAAAGTGATAGAAGAACCCACACACATAATTGAAGACCCAATTATGGCAGAAGGGGGTGTATTATAAAACAATTCCACTCCGGTAGTGGTACCTGTCAAACCACTGGCTGTGCAGGTAAGTACACACCTGTAATAAATGGTGGCTGTGACCGTGGCGGTATATATTGCATTAGTTGCCCCGGATACATTTGAATAGGTAATGCCATCTGACGATGATTGCCATTGGAAAGTTACTCCTGCACCTATTGATGCACAATTTAATGCCAAAGTATCAATATAGGTGGAACAACCCGAAGTAGTAGATGGGGCAACTGTTCCACCCGATGGTGTACCTAAACACTGGTAAGACCAGCGGTAAACCTGATTTGTAGCCGGCTCTCCTGATAATGTTCTTGTTTCTGTAGAACTACTTGCTGTTGGGGCTGCAGTAACATCACTTAATGACCAGAATGGCTGTGAACCCGTGACTGGATAAGCACCTGAACCACCTGAAATACCAATGCCACAACGGCCACCGGCGTAAGAACCAGTAGATATATCACTATATGCGAAATCAATTGTATTGGTAGTTTCGTAAAGTATTATTTCGCAGCTAATCCTTGCTGCCGATGAGGGATAAAAACCGATACTTGCCCACTCAATTGTAAAAATACGATTTGGTGAGGTACCTGTTGTTTGATAACGAACACATGGCCCTGATGACAACATATCTGTCATTAAAGCTGCTAATATGGGGCGAGGTAAATTATACCCCCCGGTACCACTGAAGGCCACATTTGATAAATCTGCCTCAAATGTCCAGTAACTTGTTGCATTCAAGGTTTGTCCAAGAACTACCCAACAATTTTGAGAGGCCGATAAGCTGGTATAATTGGTACCACAATAATTAAAGGTAAACCCTATGGGTATGCTATTATACCAGCAATCATCCCATACACCACCCCCACCAGTCCCGCCGGTATAAGCAATAAAGGAGGTTGTAACAGGAACATAAGGACAAGTGAACGCACTAAAAGCATAACTGCTTAATGACTGCCCAAAGCCTGCATTTGATAGGAGAATAAAAGCTATTCCGAATAAAAATTTCTTCATTTTATATGGATTATATGGTAATAACAGAGCACAAAAAATCGTCTTCCTAAAGGTATACATTTTTTCAATAACCTAAAGTATAGAGAACTAATTTATACCTCATCAGGCATATGCGCTATCAAATAATTGTTAAAATTAGCCTGCCAAAAAAAATCAAAAACAAATAAACACCCAAGATTTAATTCTCAGTTAATATTTTTTTTTAAAAAATGATATCTTACTCAAAAATCACCTCTTTACTTGGTACGTTTGAAAAGCTGGCCAACGATAAAAAATCTTGATTGCATAATAAAAGGCGTATTCAAACATTAGAACGTTAGTAATTATTCAAAAATATTATTCCCTAGGAAATAAATCTCAATAATATTGTCCCCCTATTTCTCCATAAATTTGCCTACCGTCTTTTTGGGGAGGATAAGAATATTCGCAATAAACTATAAGTAAATAGATGAAAGTAGCAATAGTAGGTGCCACAGGTTTGGTAGGTAGTACCATGATGAAAATTTTGGAAGAAAGGAATTTCCCTATAACAGATTTAATACCTGTAGCCTCGGAAAAATCAGCAGGCCAAACAGTGAACTTCAAAGGGAAAGATTATATAGTGGTAACACCAGATGTGGCCATAAAAATGAAACCTGCAATTGCCCTTTTTTCTGCTGGTGGCGGACCATCCTTAGAACTTGCCCCTCTTTTTGCAGCAGCCGGTTGCCGGGTTATTGACAATTCATCGGCCTGGCGGATGGATAAAACAAAAAAACTGATTGTTCCTGAAGTAAATGGCCATGTATTAACCAAAGACGACTTCATAATCGCCAACCCTAACTGCTCTACCATACAAATGGTTATGGTACTAAATCCCCTCCATAAAAAGTATGGCATCAAAAGGGTTGTTGTTAGCACCTACCAATCGGTAAGTGGCACTGGCCAAAAAGCAGTAAAAGAGCTTATGGATGAACGAAGTGGAAGTACCCAGCCTAATATTTACCCTCACCTTATTGACTTAAATGTAATTCCACATATAGATGTTTTCCAGGATAATGGCTACACTAAAGAAGAAATGAAAATGGCTTTGGAAACTTGTAAAATAATGGGTGATGATAATATCAAAGTTACTGCCACTACTGTTCGGGTTCCAGTTATTGGCGGACATAGTGAGAGTGTAAATATTGAATTTGAACACGACTTTCACGAATCAGATGTAAGAGAACTATTATCGAACCAACCTGGGGTAATCGTAATAGATAATCCTGCAATGAACGGTTACCCAATGCCATTAGATGCGGCAGGTAAGGATGAAGTATTTGTGGGCCGTATCCGCAGGGATTATTCCCAACCAAATACACTCAACTGCTGGATAGTAGCTGACAATTTAAGAAAAGGTGCAGCTACCAATGCAGTGCAAATTGCCAAAGTGTTGGTGAATAATGGTTGGGTGTAGGTTTTAAAAATCTAATCTTAGGCTTTTCAGCTTCAATTCCATTTATAAAATAGATTGAATTGCGAGTCTCTTTTCCATTAAAAAGATATTTATCTATACAAATACCCAAGATTAGCCACTCCTTTTACGTCTATATATAAAAGGGGTAAATTTCGGGTGATAAGGTTGGCCGAAAAAATGATGAAAAAATGTTAAAAATGGAGCCCTTAGAAAATCGTAACAAAAAATTAACCTTATATAACTAAATAAATTATATGCAAAATGACAATCGGTGTTAGTATAAATTAGCTTAGTTTGATTAAATTTGCCGACTTATAGTTTTTAGAAGTTAAAATTGACTACTAGCACGGCTTACATTAAATTTGAATGCACTATGCTATTTCATGATTTTCACTGAAATCTGTAATAATTAATAAACAAAAAACATAACATGAGAAATTTTTTCCGCTTGCCTGTTATTTTATTGCTTTGCACTCTGTTTTGCTCCTACTCCGGTTGGGCAGTAACACCAGTGATTAGTGTACAGACACATGACACTTCAGCTTGTATAGGCGCACATGCCTTTTTCAGTGTTACTGTATCGAATGATACCAGTTCATCAAATCCGTTTACTTATAAATGGCAGGTATCATCTGATGGCGGTACAACATGGGCAAATGCTTCATCTTCAAAGTATACTGATTCAACTACGGCTGTGCTCACCATTTTAAATGATAGCACGCTCAATGGCTATCAATACAAATGTATCATTACCGATACATTTGCTCATTTAACAGTTACTTCATCAATTGGAATATTAACCGTTGTGCAATACCCTATTGCAGGGACTGTAACTGGTGCTGATAGCCTTTGTATAGGTTCAACTACAACTTTCACCCACGTAGGTGCTTCGGGCATCTGGAGTAGTAGTGCCCCAACTATCGCTTCTGTTAATGCAAGTACTGGTTTAGTTACCGGTTTGAACAGGGGTATTGACACAGTTAAATACTCTGTATCGAATATATGTGGTGTTGCTATTGCAAAGAAAACCATCCGTATCGACTCCCTTCCTAATGTAACTGCAATTTCTGGTACGTCCCCTATTTGCATTGGCGCAACTGAGACATTTACAAATAGTTCAACAATTGGAGTATGGAGCCATTCGAATGCTACTGCTGATACACTTTCAATTGCAACAGGTGATATCATAGCACGTGCCCAGGGTTTTGATACTATTAAATATAGCATCAGTGATTTACATAATTGCACAAATACAGCACGTTACGTGGTAAGGATAGATTCTTTTGCCACACCATTACCAATTACTGGCCCTACTAATACTTGTATAGGTGACTCAATCAGGCTTACCAATATGAATGTATTAGGTTCTTGGGTTTGGACTGCATCAAACTCTAATGCTACTGTATCTCATGGTGGTTGGGTTCGCGGTTATACTTACGGAAGCGATGGCAGGGATACAATCAGCTATAGCTTTACCAATGCATGTAATACAGTAAATGATTCATTTGTAGTACATATTGATAGTGCTTTGAATCCAGGTATTATTTCAGGCCCGGTAACAATGTGTGCCGGTTCATGGATTTCTTTGACCGAAAGCATTAGTGGAGGTTTCTGGGAAAATGATAACCATGCAATAGCTGTAGTAAATTCAACAGGTTATGTTACTGGTTATTCACAGGGTGTAACTGTTATTTCCTACCTTGTTTCTAGTGGTAGCTGTGGCTTTAGTATAGCTACACACACTGTAACTGTAG
>CANGSR010000389.1 GCA_947456055.1 Chitinophagaceae bacterium | reverse complement strand
GGGTCTGGCACATGAATGAGATCATCACGGTCGAGATATTCATAAGCTAATAAACGGAAGATATAATCGAGTACAGAGGTAGCAGACTTGATATTTGGATGCTCAACCATACCTGATGGTTCGAAACGAGAGAAGATGAACTTATCAACATACTCCTCTAGTGGCACACCATACTGAAGACCTACAGAAATTGCAATAGCGAAACTATTCAAGAGGCTACGCATTGTGGCACCTTCCTTGGCCATATCAATGAATATTTCACCCAATGTACCATCACCATATTCACCTGTACGCAGGAACAATGCCTGTCCACCAACTTTACCCTTGATGGTATAGCCACGACGCTTAGCAGGTAATTGTTTACGCTCTACAATGCGGCTCAATTCACGTTTCAGTTGGGTATCAGGGCTAGCCTGTACACGCCTGTTTACTTCTTCAAAAAGCTCGCTCACAGTCAACTTACTCATGTCAACTATCTGGCTTACTTCTTCAGCTACTACTTCTTCCTTAGCTTCTTTCTTTTCCTTCTTATCACTCTTATTGCTTAATGGCTGGCTCAGCTTGCTACCATCACGGTAAAGTGCACATGCCTTAAGGCCTAATTGCCAGCTGAGGAAATAACAATCTTTAATTTCATCAATGATTGCCTCGTTAGGCAGGTTGATGGTTTTAGAAATCGCACCACTGATAAAAGGTTGAACAGCACCCATCATACGGATATGACCGTGAGCATGAATGAACCTCTGTCCTTTTTTACCACATTTATTAGCACAATCAAATACTGAGTAATGTTCTTGTTTCAAGAATGGGGCACCTTCAATCGTCATGGTACCACATACATAGTCATTGGCTGCATCTATTTCAGCATCAGAGAAACCCAATGATTCCAAAAGATTGAAATCCGGTGCGAAATATTGCTCAGGAGTAAAGCCCAGGCGCTGCATGCACTCTTCACCCAGATTGTAATGATTGAATACAAAACCAATTTCGAAAGCACTTTCTACAGAGCTATCTAGTTTTTTCAATTCTTCACCCATAAAGCCTTTTTCCCTAAGGCTTTGGTGGTTGATATAAGGAGCACCAGCGAATGTACCATGGCCTTTTGCAAATTTCACGATAGCATCTACCTGCTCTGGTTTATAACCCAGTTTCACCAATGCAGCAGGAATACTTTGGTTGATGATTTTAAAGTAACCACCACCAGATAGTTTTTTGAATTTCACCAAGGCAAAGTCAGGCTCAACACCAGTAGTATCGCAATCCATTACCAGACCGATTGTACCGGTTGGTGCAATTACAGTAGCCTGTGCATTGCGGTAACCATATTGTTCACCCATTTGCACTGCATCATCCCAGGCACGGGTTGCTGCACTTAATAGGTAGTCAGGGCAATATTTAGCATTGATACCAACTGGCTTAATTTCCAAACCTTCGAAAGCCTCAGCCGCATCATAAGCAGCTGCACGGTGATTGCGCATTACACGCATCATGTGTTCTTTATTAGCTTCATACTTAGCGAATGTTCCTAAGGCAGCAGCCATTTCAGCTGATGTTTTGTAAGCAACACCGTTCATGATAGCGGTAATAGCACCTGCAATAGCACGGCTTTCTTCACTATCGTAAGCTATACCACTTACCATCAACATAGAGCCAAGATTAGCAAACCCTAAACCAAGCGTACGGTAGTCATAACTCAATTGGGCAACTTCTGGCGAAGGGAACTGGGCCATCAATACTGAAATTTCCAGTACCACGGTCCACAATCTGGTCATGTATTCAAAGCCTGGCACATCAAACTTGCTGGTTTCTTCATTGAAGAAACGACGCAGGTTGAGGGAGGCAAGGTTACAAGCGGTATTATCGAGGAACATATACTCAGAGCAAGGATTAGAAGCCCTGATCTTACCACCCTCAGGGCAGGTATGCCATTCATTAATCGTAGTATCGTATTGGGTACCTGGGTCAGCACAACGCCAAGCAGAATAAGCAATTTTATCCCATAGGTCTTTGGCAGGTATGGTTTTCATCGCCTTTCCTGTACTACGGGCTGTAAGTTCCCAATCAGCATTATTAAGCAGCTTGTGGAAAAACCCATTAGGTACACGAACAGAATTATTTGAATTCTGGCCTGAAACAGTTTTATAAGCCTCGCCCTCATAATCACTAGAGTAACCTGCGGCTATCAAGGCAGCCACTTTTTTCTCTTCTTCAACTTTCCAATCAATGAATTCAAGAACTTCAGGATGGTCTAAGTCAAGACAAACCATTTTAGCAGCACGGCGGGTAGTACCGCCACTCTTGATGGCACCGGCTGCACGGTCACCAATTTTCAGGAAACTCATCAAACCACTTGATGTACCACCACCACTTAATTTTTCGCCCTCTGCGCGAATATTAGAATAGTTGGTACCAACACCCGAACCATATTTGAAGATACGAGCTTCACGTACCCACAAATCCATTATACCCCCTTCATTAACCAAATCATCGTCAACACTCAAAATAAAGCAGGCATGTGGTTGAGGACGTTCATAGGCATTAACCGAGCGCTCGAGTCTGCCTGTGTTCGCATCAACATAATAATGGCCTTGTGCCTTACCCTCAATTCCGTAGCTATTGAACAAGCCAGTATTGAACCACTGAGGAGAGTTAGGTGCACAGCTTTGCATGAGTATACTGTAAATCAACTCATCATAAAATACATTACCATCAGCTTTAGTTGCAAAATAGCCATATTTCTGACCCCAGCTACGCCAGCAATCAGCCAAACGGTGAGCTACTTGTTTGATAGATGTCTCCCTGCCGGTGGTACCATCTGGAAGAGGTACACCTGCTTTACGGAAATATTTTTGTGCCAGAATATCGGTAGCTATCTGTGACCAATGCTGAGGAACCTCTACATTAGTCATTTCAAATACCTTTTCGCCATTCGGATTGCGAATAACAGAGGTACGATAGTCGTATTCAAACATATCATACGGGCTTACTCCATCACGTGTATAGTGACGACTAAAAGACAGGCCCTTTTTTGCTTTGGCGCTCATTTTTATATTGATTATTTGCTGGTTAAAAAAGACAGTGATATTCGTTCGAGGGAGAGTAAAATTAGGATAAAGAGCCGCTGTTTTGTAAAATAGAAATTCACAAGCCGTGGATAACTGATGAAGTGCAAGCCAGTAAAGAAAAGCATTTTATTTTCTAATATGAAGTGGAAAAATTACTTGTTTTAGTCAAAATAAAAGCCTACGTTTTGGATAAAATTACCAATTAATCCGGTGAAGATTGTTTGATTTCTTAGAAATAAAGGCATTGTAAAAAGTGCTTTTTGAGTTGCATCTTTTGGAAGCCATAAAAAGGAATATATTTTGAACAAACCCTATCAATCCCCTTCACTAGAACACAATTATAACAGGAAACTATTTTTTTTAATAAAAACAAGTAGGTAGCTAGCTACTTTAAAACAAATATATGTACTTTTGATTCCCGGTAAATTAACTGCTGGAACTATTAAAAATATTTATAAGAAACATACTAACATTTTTCGATATCTATACGCCTATTAATACTAGTATGTGTATTTGAATTCCAAAAAAGAAATGCATGTAACCTATTTCGTAAAATTTCAAACCATATATTAACTATCAAAAAAATCAAAATTATGCGCAAAAATTACCTTTTCAAACTTTTCTTAAGTTTTGCAATCCTGGCTGGCTTTTCATTAAATAGCCATGCACAGGTAACCTTCACCTACACCGGAGGGCCAGCAACATACCTAGTTGGTGCTGGTGTAACCAGCCTAATCATTGATGCCCAGGGAGCCCCGGGAGGTAATGGTGGCAATGGAACAATTACCGACCATGGTGGGTTCGGAGGCCGGGTGCAATGTACACTGGCAGTAACACCAGGACAAACATTAGTAATTTGCGTAGGCGGTAACGGCGGCAATAGTAGTGGTGTATGTTGTGGCGCAACAGTTACAGGTGGATACAATGGCGGCGGAAATGCGCTATACGGTAATGGTGGAAGTGGCGGTGGTGCTACCGACATTAGAATAGGCGGCACAGCATTGAGTAACAGAGTACTTGTTGCCGGTGGTGGTGGCGGTGGTGGATTCTCCAGCACCTCTATCTATTTTGATGATTATGAAAAAGGTGGTGCAGGTGGCGGTCTTACCGGTGGTACAGGCTATTATGATGCTGCAATTATTTCAGGATATGGCGGTACAGGTGGCTCGGCTATTACTGGTGGTACTGGTGGAGTTTCAATGTGTACCTCAGGCAACGGTTCATTAGGTGTAGGTGGAAACAGTAGTGCTACTTGCTTTGGTGGTGCTGGTGGTGGTGGATACTATGGCGGTGGCGGTGGTAGCACTGCCGGCGGTGGTGGCGGAAGCTCCTATACCAGCCCAACTTTAGCAACATCTGTAATACATACAGCAGGATTTAGAAGCACTACCAATGGCATTATCACAATTACACCATCTTGCTCAACTGTAACTGGCGGAACAATTGTAGGACCATCTAGTGTATGTGTAGGTTCTGTTACAACATTAACTGACTCTGCAGGTTCTACTGGTGGCACATGGTCATCAAGTAATCCTTCAATAGCAAGTATCGATTCTTTAACAGGTGTGGTAACTGGCGTTACTACTGGTG
>CANGSR010000388.1 GCA_947456055.1 Chitinophagaceae bacterium | reverse complement strand
GCCCAGATTAGTTTGGATTATGATGGTGATAGACATATTATGGTATGCACTCATTCTAAGGAATCAGTAAATACCTTCCGATTAAAAGTTAAAAATAAGGGCCGCTACCTTAGTGTTAAAAGGCAATTTATGATTTTTCCCATACCTTTTTGCTTTTTTGTGTGGGATTATAAGCAGATACTTTTTAATGATTCTAAAGGCAGATTGGTATCCGTAAGCCGAAAGATGGGTACAGGTTGGCTTCTATTTATGGTAGCTGGTAACGAATCTGATAATATTTCGGTGTATGATGTGGTGAAGTAAAATAAATTAACTTAGTGAATATTTAAATATATTGCCGTCATCTGGTATGTTTTCTCCACGGCTTTGTAGTTCCTCAATATCAGGCAAATTGTTCTTGATAATTATATGCAAGAACTTTCAGTAGCGTAAACCAGCAAATCATCACTTTGGCAGTGGATTTCTTCAAATGAATTATGTACATCTACCCGCCAAATAAGACTTAGTTCGTCGGCTGACAGGTGTTTAAATAGCTTGGCAACAATGAGTTTTATTTCTTCATTACATGATTCAATGTAATGTTCAGCTTTTACGTTCACAACAACTTTATCATTTTGGTATAGTCCACCAAAGTCTACATCAGATAGCCAAATTTCTGAATACTTTTTATCAGCCTTGTTTTCAGCACAAAAAAAATCTTTCAGTTTTTTTGCAAGGTCCTCTACTGTTATAAATACTGCCGTAGCCATAATGTCATGTTTTTTACTGATTGAATAAATGATTCTACATCTCCTTTGGTGGTATTGTTTGAATACCTCAATTGCTCATCCCATTTACTTATCACCGACCAATCGGAATTGAAGATATTATTGGTTGTGATATTCTTCATGAATTCATTATATAGTCCAGATAGTATTAGCAATTGTTCGTAATCATGAACCTTAAATGGTTTATACAAATTATCTACATTTTCTCGTTGCCGTTTCACCTTACTTACTGGTAATCTTCTGCTTTTTGAATTTTCAAAATCAAAAAAATCAGGCAAAAGTAGGGTTTTGCAAATCTTCGCTTTAAGCAATAGTTCAAAAGCATATCCTCCCAAATAATATGCATCATCAAAAAAACCTCCTTGAATAAGATATTCAGCGGCTTTCAGTTTATTCTCTGACAATGATATTATTTCAACCTCGGTTTTCAATTCTTTCGTTTGAACAAAATTAATGAATATTATCTTATTCAAATAATATTTTGAATCTCCCCCCTCCCGTAAATTTCACAACTCTCCCACCAAATTCTGTAACAATCCACCTCTGCCAATTATCCACCTTTACACCTTATCTATTTAATACCTGAAATAATGCTGGAGGTAAAGAAAGAAGGTGTAGTATTACTGAAAACAGGGTTTGGTTTTGAAAATGAAGGCGTACTCAATCCTGCGGCTATTGCCGATGGGGAGTTCATACACTTGTTTTACAGGGCGGTGAGCAAGGGCAACTATTCAAGCATTGGTTATTGCAAGCTAAAGGGGCCATTGGTGGTTACTGAGCGTAATGACAAACCCATCATTGCCCCTGAGTTCCCATACGAATCGCATGGGGTGGAAGACCCCCGGATTGTGAAGATTGACGATTTGTATTTCCTTACCTATACGGCCTATGATGGGGTTAATGCGCTTGGTGCTTTGGCTACATCTGCCGATTTAATCCATTTCGAGAAAAACGGTTTAATAGTAGCCCAAACAACTTATCCTGAGTTTTGCAAATTGATAGGGCCTAACTGCGCCATCAATGAAAAATACCTCCGGTTTAATGAAAATGGCCAACTCTTTGAAAAAGACGGAATAAAAGTATATATGTGGGATAAGAACCTGGTGTTCTTTCCCGACAGGATAAATGGGAAAATGCACTTCCTGCACCGGATAAAACCAGACATCCAAATCACCACTATTACCGAATTAACCGACCTCACCCCCGAATTCTGGAAGGATTATTTCCAGCACTTTGAGGAGCATATCGTCATGACTTCAAAGTATGCCCACGAGGTGAGTTATATAGGTGGCGGTTGCCCACCCATTAAAACAGAGTTTGGCTGGTTATTAATCTACCATGGGGTACATGATACTATTGATGGCTATGTATATTCGGCCTGTGCGGCCCTGCTCGACCTGGAAAACCCGCAGAAGGAAATTGCACGGCTGCCCTATCCCTTATTTGAGCCTGAGTATAAATGGGAATTGATAGGCGAGGTCAATAATGTGTGCTTCCCTACAGGTGCTATTGATCATGATGGTATCTTATACATCTATTATGGTGCTGCTGATGAGCAAATTGCCTGCACATCCGTTAACCTGCAATCATTATTAAGTGAATTATTAACCAACAAACTATAAGATGAATATTGATGTTAGTAATGTAAACTTTGGTTCTATAGGATCATGGGTAAATATTTTAGGCACAAACACAGGCAATACGATGGCGAAACACCCGCTGCCCGAGATTTTATTCATCACCACTTACCCTCCCCGTGAGTGCGGTATCGCTACTTACTCACAGGATTTAATTGTGGCACTCACTAATAAATTCAATGACTCGTTTCGGATTAGTGTATGCGCCCTTGAATCTGATACCGAGCATCATAGTTATCCAGAAAATGTAAAATTTACCCTCAATACCGATGATGCTTCCGACTTCGATTATATAGCCGATTGCATTAATAATGATGCCGGGGTAAGGATTGTTTTGATACAGCACGAGTTCGGACTATTCAGGAATAATGAGCCCAAATTCAGGGAGTTTTTAGGAGCCATCACCAAGCCGGTTATGGTGGTATTCCATACTATATTGCCCAACCCCGGTGAACAACTAAAGATAAGGGTAACCCAAATTGCAGATATTGCCCAGTGTATCATAGTAATGACCCATTCATCTGCACAAATATTGGCCAATGAATACGGGATACCCCATGCTAAGATTGCAGTTATTCCCCATGGCACCCACCTGGTGCCACATGCCGACAAAGCTTTTCTGAAACACAAATACAATGTGGCTGGCAGAACTGTGTTGGCTACTTTTGGTTTATTAAGTTCCGGAAAAAGTATTGAAACTACTCTTGATGCCTTGCCTGCTATAGTGGAGCGAGATCCATCGGTATTGTTTCTGATTATTGGTAAAACCCACCCAACCATCGTAAAAAATGATGGTGAGGTATACCGGGATATGCTTTTGGCTAAGGTCAATGAGCTGGGCTTATCCAACAATGTGCGTTTCATCAACCAATTCTTGCCCCTTCATGACCTGCTTGAATACCTGCAACTCACTGATATTTACCTGTTTACCTCTAAGGACCCCTACCAGGCAGTTAGTGGCACTTTTTCTTATGCCATAAGTTGCGGTTGCCCTATTATTTCTACACCCATTCCACATGCCCGCGAGGTGCTGGGCCAGGATACTGGAGTAATTATTGACTTTAATAATCCCGGCCAATTGGCTGATGCGGTTAATACCCTATTAGGGGATGAGCAAAGGCGGAAAAATATGATATCAAACGGACTCCACCGTATGGCTTCCACTGCGTGGGAGAATGCTGCAATAGCACATGCCTTGTTGTTCGAAAAAAATAGCCTCATCCGTATCCATCTTAATTACAGCATACCCGAAATCAATTTCGACCATATCCGTAAGCTGACCACCGATTTTGGCATGATTCAGTTTTCGCAATTGAACCAACCTGATATCCAATCGGGATATACGCTCGATGATAATGCCAGGGCTATGATAGCCCTATGCCAGCACTACGAGTTAACTAAGGATGTGGACTCTATAAACTATATAGGTATTTACTTGTCGTTCATCAAACATTGCCAGCAACCCAATGGCCATTTTCTCAACTATGTAGATGAGCACAAGCAATTTGCCCACCAAAACCACCAAACCAATCTTGCCGATTCTAATGGCAGGGCTATATGGGCACTGGGCTACCTGGTTTCATTGGCCGAAAATTTGCCCTACGAATTCGTGCATCAGGCAGAAATAATGCTCACAAAGGCCCTAATTGAAATAGCCAGGATACACTCCACACGGGCCATGGCATTTATTATAAAGGGTTTGTATTTTGCCAACAAGGGGAAAGACGAATACTCATTCAGGTCGACAATAACACTATTTGCCAACCGCCTGGTGCAAATGTACCGGCACGAGGCCAGCGAAAAATGGCAATGGTACGAAAGCTACCTCACCTATGGCAATAGCCTTCTGCCTGAGGCAATGCTGTGTGCATGGCTAGCTACCGGTGATAGGGAATATAAAGAAATTGCCAAAACATCCTTCGATTTCCTACTATCCAAAACCTTTAGTGGCAATACCATTAAGGCAATTTCTAATAAATGCTGGCTCAATAAAGGAAATGAACACGAGGCCCAACCAGCTGGTGGTGAGCAACCCATAGAGATAGCCTATACCATACTAGCTCTGGACAAATTCAATGAGTTTTTTGGTGGTCAAGGGTATAAAGACAAGCTGCGGATAGGGTTTAGCTGGTTTTTAGGTAATAACCATTTGCACCAGGTCATCTACAACCCCTGCACAGGCGGCTGTTACGATGGCCTCGAAGAATCCTACGTAAACCTAAACCAGGGAGCAGAATCAACCCTTAGCTACCT
>CANGSR010000387.1 GCA_947456055.1 Chitinophagaceae bacterium | reverse complement strand
CAGATTTTTCATTGCTTTCTATTGATTCGATATCAACAATAAAAATAATGATTTTTTTCAAGCTGATTTAATGCAATTGAAATAATATGGGTATTTCGTAATTGAAAGGAGTTATTGCAAAATGAAACACCCTCTCCATTTGGAAAGGGTGTTTCATTATATTGTCAAATGTCAATTCGAAATACTTAATCTACCCAGTCGCACACAAACACATTTGTATCGTGTCCGCCATCATTATTACGGTTACTGCTGAAGATAAATTTTTTACCATCGGGTGAAAACATTGGGAAGGCATCGAAGCTGCCATCATGAGAAATACGCTCAAGTCCAGTCCCATCCATTTTCACCATATATAAGTTAAAAGGGAAACCACGCTCATATTCATAGTCTGATGCAAAAACAAGGTGCTTGCCATCGGGTGCAAAGGACGGAGCCCAATTGGCCTTGCCAAGGTGGGTTACCTGTTGCGCATCAGTGCCATCGGCATTGGCTACAAATAGTTCCATTTTTGTAGGCATCACCATACCTTGCGCAAGCAGGGATTTGTATTCCTCCACTTCCTCTTTGGTTTGTGGCCTTGATGCACGCCAAACTATTTTTTTGCCATCAGGTGAAAAACAGGCACCACCATCATAACCCACTGTATTGGTTATTTGTTTCACATTGGTGCCATCAATATTCATGGTATAAAGGTCAATATCACCATTGCGGGTACTTGTAAAGATTATTTTATCACCCTTTGGTGAAATAGTGCCTTCTGCATCATAGCCAGGTGAGTTGGTTAGTTGTTTGGTAATCTTTCCTTTAAAGTCGGCTACATAAATATCGTAGGTACTATAAATAGGCCAAACGTATTTCTTAATCACATTACGGTCGGGGGTAGGGGGGCAGGTATCGGCTGCTTTATGTGTCGATGCGTATAAGAAATGTTTCTTATCGGGCATCAGGTAAGCGCATGTAGTGCGGCCTTTGCCAGTACTTACTAATTTATAAGTGAATTTTTCTTTAGCAGATTTTGGTATTTTACCCATGAAAATCTGGTCGCAGTTCACGCCTTCCTTAGGGTTGGTGCGCTGAAAAGTAATATGTTCATTGTCAAAGCCAAAATAAGCCTCTGCATTATCGCCACCATAGGTTAGTTGGCGCATGTTTTTAAAATGTTTTTCGTCGGGGTAGGCCAGGCTTTTTTTGTCCTGTGCATGTGATGTAAAACAGGTTGCAGAGATAAGAAATGCCGCTACAGCATTGAGCGATAAAAACTTTGACTTCATATTTTAAAGATGTAGCGGCAAAAGTATTTTAACCATTAGTGATAATGGCAGATTGCGGTTGTTTAATTGTCAGCTAAGTGTAAAAGAATTTCGAATTTGCTTTTATACTGTTTTTGGGGTAAACCAGCCAAAAGGGAATATTATTGCTACCAGGGGTGTTCAAAACTTTCTTTAGTAAAAGATTTTTCTAATACTTCGTAGGTGCTTGCCTGATTGTTTTTTAGGCGTAATGAATCCTTTTTACCGAATAATCTGGAAATAAAAGCAATTGGGAACAAAAAGACATAAAAAATTACACCTAAAAGTATGTTAGGCACAATCATACTAAGCAATTTGGAAAGTTTCATCCATAAAAAGTCAATTTGCCTGCTCAAATACACAGACAAAATACCGATAACGCCTATTATAAATGAAACAGACAAGGCCCAGTTCCAGCCTTTTGCAATATAAATTAGCAGAAACCCCATTGAAATAGTCAATACCGTCTTAACGGGGTCTGATACGATTTTCTTGGCCATTTTTATGAATTTAGAACAGGGTATAAATAAATGGAGCTATTGCTGTACCTCCGCCAAAGACGATAATCAAGCCTAATAAAAGTAAAATAATAATTATAGGAGCAAGCCAGAATTTCTTTCTCTCCTTCATAAATAACCATAAGTCCTTTATAAAATCCATATTGCTAGTAGTTAGTGAAATAAAAATAATTTAAATGTCAATGTAGGGTTGTAATGTTCGGGTATAATTTCATAAGCCTAACAAATAAATGCCTGGTTCACGAATCCCAATCCAGTCAGGTAATATATAATCTAAAACTTCATGCAAAAATAATCAAGTGGAAGGTTAATCCATTTTGAATTTTTTCATCCATTTTTGTTTATTTTCCCAGTCAGGTTGTTCTGTTTTGCAATACACATAATTGTTTATTACCAGGTAGTCCATGTCGGTACACATAAAACACCGGTAGGAATCTTCAGGCGTACAAACTATAGGTTCTCCCCTTACATTGAAACTTGTATTCACAAGTAGGCCAAGGCCGGTTTGTTTTTTAAATGCAGTAATAAGTTCCCAGTAAGCACGGTTAGTTTCTTTGTGTACGGTTTGTATCCTTGCCGAAAAGTCAATATGTGTTATTGATTGTATATCGCTGCGTTTATAATAAAGTCGGTCCCACAATGACATTTCACTGTAGTTATCGGGCAATTTATTTCTCCTGCTTTCCTTAACAGGGGCAACCAATAACATGTAAGGTGAAATGACGTTGAGGTCAAAAAAGTTTTCAACGTCTTCGGCCAAAACTGACGGTGCAAATGGACGGAAACCTTCCCTGTATTTAATTTTAAGATTTAGTTTTTTTTGCATTTCAGGATTCCGGGCATCACCAAGGATACTTCTGTTGCCGAGCGACCGCGGGCCAAATTCCATTCTTCCCTGAAACCAACCTGTTACATTACCCTCAGCCAGCCTGGCCGCAATGAAAGTATTCAACTCATCCCGGTTATCGTATTTATGATACACCGCACTTGATTTGCGGCTCATAAGTTCAATTTCCTTGTCAGAATAATCTGGCCCCAGGTATGCGCCTTGCATTTGGTCCTGGTCAGTATCCATGGGGCGCACCTCATTGAAATACATATTATTTACTGCAAGGGCAGCCCCAAGTGCCCCTCCTGCGTCGCCAGCAGCTGGCTGGATAAATATATTCTTGAAAATCCCTTCTTTTTGAATTTTTCCGTTGGCAACGCAATTTAAGGCTACGCCACCTGCCATGCACAGATTTTCAGATCCGGTTATGCGCCTGGCTTCCCGTGCCATTTTTAGGACAATTTCTTCAGTTACCCTCTGAATGGCCAGGGCAAGGTTACAATGAGCCTGCTGGAGTTCACCTTCACCATCCCTTTTAGGAAACCCAAATAGCTTAGCCCATTTATCATCGTAAATCATTCTGAGTCCGGTGGCATAGTTAAAATACTGCTGGTCTAACCAAATTGATCCGTCGTCTTTTATATCTACAAGATTCTTCTTGATAATATCTTCAAATAAGTAGGTTTCTTTAGCCTCCGGGTTTCCGTATGGCGCAAGCCCCATTAACTTATATTCGCCTGAATTAACAGTAAACCCAAGGAAATAAGTAAAGGCAGAGTATAGTAAACCTACCGAATGGGGGAAATTTAGTTCGCGTAATATTTTAATGTCATTTCCTTTCCCTAGGCCAATTGTAGTGGTACTCCATTCCCCTACACCATCAATGGTAAGAATGGCCGATTCGTTGAATGATGATGGATAAAATGCACTTGCGGCATGCGACAGGTGATGCTCGGGAAATAATAGTTTGAGTTTCTTTTTATCGTACGCTCCTATTTCACTTAGTCCCTCTTTAATCATTTTCTTGAGGAACATTTTTTCATCTATCCATACAGGTATGGCTTTAGCAAAAGATATTACCCCCTTCGGTGCAAATGAATTATAGGTTTCAAGCAGTCTTTCAAACTTAAGTAGCGGTTTGTCGTAAAATACAACAGCATCCAGGTCGTCAATTTCCAGTCCTGCAAATTCAAGGCAGTATTTTATGGCATTTACAGGGAAATCAGGTGTATGTTTCTCTCTGGTAAAACGTTCTTCCTGAACTGCGGCCACAACTTTCCCTCCTATAGTTAGTGCTGCTGCCGAATCATGATAGAAAGCTGAAATTCCTAAAATTCTTTTCATCATTCCTTAGTTAATAGACCCGACATTTTACTAGATCCCATTCAAGATTTCAATTATCGAAATAATTGTTCAAAAGTAATAAATTCAGACAAAAGAACGAAACAGACGATAATTTTGTTAACAATTCCATATTGGTATTCAGCTATAGTCAAATCCTGAAGGGTAGCCCAATAGCATTCAGGGGTTATTGTTATTTATGATTACTTGTATCCGTTGCTGAGGTGGTTTTTGTTACAATCACCTCGTTATTAAGGTAATGGTAAATGTTTTCGGCAATTAGATTGTATCCGCTAGTAGTAGGATGTCCGTCATATTTAAAAAAGTAGCCTGTTTTTTGTGGCAAGGATTTAAATGCATTGGTTATTTCGAAATAATCAATATGAGCATTCTTTGCTATTGAGTTGTAAATGGAATCAATGTGGTTGTTTTGGTATAGATATTCGTCTAGAGCAACCTTTGATGATGACCTTACCGTTTTATGGCCAGTAAAATCAGAACATGGGAGGTTGATGAATATTAATTTTGTGTGGTTTGAGTCGCAAAATAGCTTCATTTCTGTAAAATCCTTTTGCATTAAGGTAATTGCATAACGGTTGACCGGGGAATTTGGGTCATTAAAAACAAAATTGCGATCGGGAAAACAAACGATATAGGGTAACATTGCTGAATTAAGGCTACCATGCTCAAACAAATATCTTAAGGAGT
>CANGSR010000386.1 GCA_947456055.1 Chitinophagaceae bacterium | reverse complement strand
GGTCAATCCCTGCCTTCTCAATACCACTCATGGCATCTTTTGAACTCTTCTCAGGGAATCTCTTTTTCATTTCATTAAACAGCTTACTGCCTGTTATCATATTCCAGGCAATCTTTTTGCTCAATGATTTTAAATTAATCCCGGCTACTGCCACTGCATCCTTTGGTATATAGTTCACATGTTCCGGCCTTTTGCTGCAGGAACTAAAAATCAACACTACCAACAAGATTGCAATTACATTATTTAACCGGATACGCATAAAATTAAGTACTTAAAACTCTAAAAATAATTATACTATAAAATAGAAATATCAAACGGGTTATAAGAATAGTTCTGTAAGAGGCTTTTAATTTATAAACATGTATTTACTGAAAAATCACCATCACTGGTGATTTTTCAGTAAAATGATATTATTAGAATGGCAAATCATCATTTGTACCACCAGCCTGGTTGAAATTTCCTCCATTGTTATTCTGGTTATATGCCGGAGCCTGGTTATAGCCTTGTTGTGGGTTGTTATATGCAGGAGGGGCATTGTTATATCCCTGTGGTGCATTGTTATAACCTTGTGGCTGCTGGCCACCTTGTGGCGCAGCACCTGCACCTGAATTTGCCTCAACTCTCCATGCATCCATATTTGAGATATACTTGGTCTTGCCGTCCTTCTTATCCACATAAGAGCGACCCTTAATGTTAAAGCTTACTTTAACCATGTCGCCCTTGTTGAACCTGTCAATAATATCACATTTATTCTGCACTAACTGCATTTTAGCAAAATTGGTATAGGTATTACCATTTATCTCTTCTGCCATTTCAATTACAAACTCCCTTGTTTTGAATGTTTGCGTAACATTCTGGGCCTCATACTTTTCTACAAGTTTTCCAACGATTTCTAAACTCATTTTACTACAATTTTATGATAAGTCAATAAATACAAATTTGATACAATAAATACAAAGATACAAATATTGGGTACATTTCAAATTTTCACACACACCATTTTGTACCACTAAGCTACCTAAATATACAAGTTTACTAACAAAATAGCCAACATTTATCACCAAGGAACGTTGATTAAATAAAGTCTACCAGAGGGCGCAGGTATTTTTCTTCCATGCAAGCCATAAAATCCACCAATAGCAACCTATTTAAGGACTTTTGTAACGCAGCAGAAAAGGAAAAGAACAAGTCAAATGGTGGACTTTATTTAATCATCGTTCCCTACACTCTACAAGGCAAAAAAAAACCTTTAATACCTCGTATGTTACACGTTGTATTAAAGGTATTAAGGGAGGCTGAAGGGTCTCGAACCCTCGACCCTCAGAACCACAATCTGATGCTCTAACCAACTGAGCTACAGCCTCCATTTCTTGAATCGGAGTGCAAAGATAGTAAACTTTTGTTTTCAACAGCCATTTCAGCTATTTTTTTTAAGAAAATTATTCAATCTTCTTCCCATACCGCACAATCCAATAAATGCATAAAAAAGCAAAGGGCTGAATCTTACGAAACAGCCCTTTGACATATTTTAGTCAATTGATATTATCTCTTACCATGTTTCAGAGACATAACACAACGACGGTTCTTTGCTTTACCTTCTGATGTACTATTGTCAGCTACCGGATCTTTGATACCATGACCCTCTGTATCCAGACGCTTAGCAGCAATACCATGATGTACTAGGTAATATTTAACTGCTTCAGCACGGTTTTTAGACAATGTCTGGTTGAATTCAGCACCACCATCAATGTCGGTATAACCATCAATTGAAATGTAGGTGTTCTCATCATCATTCAGTTCGTAGATTGCTTCCTCAAGTACTGGTATTGATTCAGACTTGATAACTGATTTACCAACATCAAACAGGATTGGAGCAGAGATATCCTGACGCTCAGCTACTGCATGAGTATTGCGCCTTGGCCTTGGTTCTGGATCATAATACTGTGGCTGTATAACCTGTGGCTGTACTTGTGCTGGATTAGTCAATGTAATATCAGCACCATTTATTGAACAACTGTTTACAGATACAAAGATACCAGTGTAGTTACCAGCGCATAAGCCAGTGATTGTAGCCGTACCGTCTTTCTCAATTGTACCAGTAAATGGAGGTTGTATTGTACCATTCAATGTGTACTTAATTGTTACAGTAAGACCTGGTTTCAAACCATGAACTTTAATAGAACCATTACATGCACCAAAGCTTAGTGGGTTAGTATAGCTTTCTGAGTAATAACCAATCGATGGATTAACCAATGTAATAGGTGGGGCATTCTTAGTATCAGTACCGTTGCTGATTTCAATTTTACTGTACTCACCTGCACATAAGTTGCTCAATTTAACAGTACCAAACTGGCTAACTGAATCTGTACGGCTAGGCTGTAATGAACCATTAAGTACATAATTGATTGTAACAGACTGGCCAGGAGTAAGATTGTGGAATGTAATAGCACCATCACAAAGTCCGCAAGTAGGATCCTTAGCATCTTCTGTGATTGATGGAGCTTCAGGCTTAGTCTTGAATTTACCTAAGAAGAACCTTAAACCAAGATTAACACCGTATGATTGATTAATACTTGAAGCAACAGAATTTGTAGAAGAACTATATTCACCAACCTTGTTTGTCAACTGGTATCCTGGCTTAACCTCATTATTCATCATCTGGTACATAAAGAATGCACCCAGGTTGATAGCAACATGATTAGAAAGATAGAAACTGTATTCAGGCCTGAACATAAAACCTAGGGAACCGGTAGTATAATTAGTAGTACCAGAAAGCTTATCTGGAGACTGGTTCAATCCTACATTCATACCAGCATGCGTACGATACCAATTCATTGTATCTGCTGCGTGGCCACTATGTTTGTTAAGCTGGTCTTTTGTTATCAATAAATCATTTACTGAAGCGTTAGTAGCATTATCATAAACTGCAGTATTGCTACCGTCAGAATTCTTAGCATATTTATAAATAGCCTCATAATCAAATGATGCATCAGTCTTATAACTGTTAGTCATTTGTACATTATACAATATGCCCAGGTCAAATGTGAAACCAGAATGCTTGGTAAAGCGGTTCTTGTATTTCAACATCAATGGAATATTCATATTAGTGATCTCCAGCTTTTCCTTAATTGGCGCATTAGCTGTAATAACTTGTCTGAAGATGTTGTTGCCACCATCTGCCGATTGGTATTGTACACGGTATTGATCCAAAGTCAGGTCACCGGTTTGGTAAAGATATTGGAAACCAATACCAACACCCCAATGTGCCTTTTTACCAAGGAAATAACCTAGTTGGATATCCCCTCCATAAGTCATACCATTATCAAACTTAAGCTTACCAACATTATTGGTATTAATGCCATTAAGGTAATTGCCGGCAGTATTAGCCCTTGTAAGATCCTGGGTCAACATGCCACCCATACCATTGATATCAAGTACAGTATGCGACATCTGGCCATCCCTAAGCCATGATTTACGCTTGATGCTGTCTTTGATATGGCTCAGGCTTGCCTGAATGCTATCAATCCTTGTCTGGATAGTATCCCTGTTCGACTTCAGGCTATCCACAGTATATTTAAGTCCGTAAATATTTCCGCTAACGTTACTGCTATTATTTGATGATTGGGCAAAAGATGAGACGAACCCACCACTTGCAATCAATAATAAAAATATTTTTTTCATCTATTCGGATTTTGATTTTTTTAAAAAATATTAGTTCTTAATAAACCTTGAAGTGGCCACTTTTGCACCATTCAGATAACAATTGATAAGGTAACCGCCTGGTACCAAGCTAGATGCACTAATCACAGCCCTTGTTTCAGTAGTACTGCTTGTGATTAATTTCTGGCCTAGCATATTCAGAACCTCAACTACCATTTCTCCTGACGTTGAATTTGTCAATTCAAGGTTGATATTATCAGTAACTGGATTAGGATAAATATTTACACCAATACCTGCTTCCCTATGGCCGGTACCGTTTGCTTTTGGAGCATTGTAATACGTCTTTTGTGTACAACCATTGTGTGTAGTAATTACCCAATAGTTATTGTTGGTGAAATCAACGTTTGTTTGTGAGTAGCTCTGGTTTACTGCACCATTGAAAGATGTTGATGCCAATGTATGTGCATCATCATAACCCCACTGGTAAGTATCTTCATCATTCTGAAGGCATACAAACATACCCATGTAGTAGATAACCTGTGGGTTATCAGCAACACCATTCAGAACATTTACATCCATGCTTGTAGTACCCTTGCAACCTGTACCTACGTATTTGGATGTAAGATAGATTGTAGCTGTACCTGGATTTGGGAAATCTAATACTGCAGCCTGCCTTGTTTCAGATGTAGTTACGATTGTAGCACCTGTAGCATCCCAAATATAAGATACACCAGTTTGTGGCGCATGTGAAGCAGTAACTATCTGGCTATTTGTATTTGAACATACGTTGTTTGATACTGCAGAAAGTGTAACTGGTGCTGGAGCTGGGTTAACTGTTAAAACAACTTCATACACTTTAGGATTTGCACAACCATAAGCAGATAACCTATACAAGTATATAGCCTGTAAAACTTCAGATGTTGAATTTACAAGAACTTCGCTAACACCACCTGTACCAAATCCTGTGAATGGTGATAAACCATTTACCAATGGACGGGTCCAGTCATAAACCACATTAGGAGCAAAACTGCTTGGTG
>CANGSR010000385.1 GCA_947456055.1 Chitinophagaceae bacterium | reverse complement strand
GTACTTATGATTCCAGATGCATTGATTTTACGAATTATGTGGTTATCTTCTTCAGCAATATAAATATTGCCTGACGCATCCACAGTTACTTCATCAGGATGTGCTAAGGTAGCCAAAGTAGCTGCGGCACCATCGCCACCGAAACCATAAGCACCTACACCAGCAACAGTAGAAATAATATTTGAGGTATTGATTTTACGAATAGCATTGTTACCATGGTCGGCTACATAAGCATTCCCTGCTGCATCGAAATCTATAGCATAAGGTGAATTGAATTGAGCTGAAGTAGCGGCACCACCATCACCAGTATAACCAGAAGAACCATTACCTGCGAACAAAGAAATAACACCTGAAGTGCTTACCTTTCTTATTGTATTTGAAGTAACATCAGTTATATATAAGTTACCAGAGTTGTCTAATGCGATACCTAATGGAGAGCCAAGTGTGGCATTGGTTGCAGCACCACCATCGCCACCCGAACCAATACTTCCTGTACCAGCAAAAGCCCTAACAATACCTGAGGTATTTACTACCCTTACACGGTGGTTACCACCGTCGGATATATAAAGGTTACCTGTTGCATCAACTGCAAGTCCAGATATACCACTGAAAGAGGCTAGTGTAGCTGCACCACCATCACCACTACCACCGGCAGAACCATCGCCGGCAACGGTAGTAATAACGCCATAGGCATCAACCCTGCGAACAACATTGTTCACATTTTCTGCAATGTAAATATACCCATTGACTGGGTCAAGGGCCATAGTCCTGGGTTTGTTGAATTGAGCCAAATTTGCTAATCCGCCATTCCCGGAATAACCAGATGTACCATTACCTGCAAACGTGGTGATTGTTTGCGCTTTAACACTCATTGAAAATGAGAATGTAAGTGCCGTGAGTAAGTAGTAAAAACTGTTTTTCATAAATTTCATTTTTCTAATTGAAATAATAAATATATAAGATGTCCATATCTTAAATATGTCTACAAAAGTACATCAGATAGTTGGGTGTATTCATTATCTGATTGTTAAACATGCAAGCTATTTTTTATTAATGTTAGTTGGTAAAAAATCATATAAATCATTTACAACCAACCATTTACAAGTAATATAATTATTTTTTTATCCAAATCTTGCAAACAAAGCGTTAATAAGAGTTAACAAAAAGCCACAATAATAGTCCCCATAACATCAAATCTGCTATTTTGTTAAACATTAACATGTTACCCAAAGTTATAGTATTCTGAGATAAAAAACCATTTTTTTACAATAAATACATTGATAATCAAAAGCTAATGTAACAAATGGCATGCCATTTATTTCACCAACAATTAACAATATGCAAATGACAGCTTTTCAATAGTCAAATTTACATAAATTGAATATATAACAATCAAATTTACAACATTTAGGCTCAATAAGTCACAGTTTTATCCACACCTGTGAATAAAACAACACATACATAAACATCATGCTATGCAATTCCATAAAATGGAAATAAATGCTACTCCAGTACCATAATTTGGAATAATAGTAAGCCAGGAATTAGCTTACAGGTAAAGAAAATGTTAAAGTTCAGAGGACACTTTAAGTTAGGAATCTGCAATTTGGGAACCAGCCTCAGCCACCTGTTTATTTAATTCATCAATATACCCCAAAATTTCCTTGCGCCCATGAAATTTCACAGCACTGGTAATAAAACTACGGGGTATAAACTCCCATTCCAGTTTCATTGCTTCTATAAACTGACGGGCATGCTTGGCAGCCTCCCTTTGGGTACTTTTGTCTGCTTTGGTAAAAACCATGTTAAACGCAACGCCCCAGTCGCCCAGCTTTCTTAAAAATTCAAGGTCTAGTTTTTGAGGCTCATGACGGCTATCTATCAAAACAAAAACAGTAACAAGGCTTTTACGTTCTTTTATATACCCCTCAATCATCTTTTCCCATACAGCCCTTGTATTTTGCGAAACTTTCGCAAAGCCATAACCTGGAAGGTCAACTATATAAAACTCATTATTAATCAAAAAATGGTTGATAAGCTGTGTCTTACCAGGCGTGTTAGATGTCTTGGCAAGGCTGCTATTCTTGGTAATCATATTGATTAATGACGACTTGCCAACATTCGACCTCCCAATAAAAGCATATTCAGGCTTATCTGGCTTGGGACAAAGGTCAACCGAAGGGCTACTAATCACATATTTTGCTGTTACTACATCCATTCTCTATAATTATTACCTGTATTATTTAAATATTTAAACACCGTTACGGTCCGTTACTATTCTATCGACTATCTGCAAAAACCATATAAAATCTATACCCCTATTATTATTTTAAGTAACAAAAGAGGCAGCTGATTTAATCCATTTGCAGTTTTCGGCTTACTTTTGCACCAATGCAAACAGCACAGGAAATTAACCCGGCAGCGAAAATAGTACCCGATACGGCTTCAAATTTAAGCAAGAAAGCTCAGGTAGCAGACATGTTTAATAATATTGCCGGTAAATATGATTTTTTAAACCATTTTTTATCAATGGGAATTGATAAGGGATGGCGTAAAAAGGCTATCCATGAGGTTTCATTAATAAAACCTGCAACCATACTAGATGTGGCTACAGGTACGGCTGACATGGCAATTTCTGCTTCTGATTTACAACCAAAATCCATTACAGGAATTGACATTGCCGACCAGATGCTGGCTGAAGGAAGAAAAAAAATAAATACTCGAAATTTGCAACACATGATAAGCTTGCAAACCGGGGATAGCGAATCAATGCCATTTGCAACCGGAGCTTTCGATGCTGTGATGTGCGCATATGGGGTAAGGAATTTTGAGCATTTGGAAAAGGGTCTTACCGAAATGCACCGTGTACTAAGACCTGGTGGCAAAGTGGTAATTCTGGAATTCTCCCACCCTACCCAATTCCCTGTAAAGCAGTTCTTTGGATTTTACTTCAAATATATACTTCCAACACTTGGTAAAATAGTTTCTAAACATAGTAGAGCCTATACCTACCTCCCCGAATCTGTAATGGCTTTTCCAGAAGGAAAAAAATTCTGTGATATTCTAAATACATGTGGGTATAAGGAAGCAAAAGCCCGCCCACTTACATTTGGTATAACAACACTGTACACAGCTATTAAATAAAGAACCCTGAATAAATAAACCCATTAAAATAACTTGACCAAGATAGGATTGATTTCCGATACCCATAATTATTTGGATGATGCTGTGTTCACTCATTTTGATAAATGTGATGAAATATGGCATGCAGGTGATTTTGGCACCGCAATGGTTTCAGATAAACTAAAAGCATTCAAGCCACTAAAGGGAGTTTATGGCAATATAGATGGCAGGGATATAAGGGATGAATTTCCTGAAACACTAAGATTTACATGTGAAGGGGTAAATGTGCTTATTACCCATATAGGTGGTTACCCCGGCAAGTATGCTCCCGCTATTAAAAATGAATTGTTTTTAAACCCACCAAAATTGTTCATCTGTGGTCATTCGCATATTCTTAAGGTGATTTATGACGACAAATTAAAGTGCCTGCATATGAATCCAGGTGCAGCAGGAAGACATGGCTGGCATAAAGTAAGAACCCTGATAAGGTTTGTGATAGATGGGGCAGATATGAAACAATGTGAAGTGATAGAAATGGGAACAAGGGTTTAACCTTTTAGTATCCTAGATAAGTTTTTCATTGTGGCGCTCCTCATAATTAATCAAATTTTCCCTGATTTCATTATCCCTTTCTTTTTCAGATGCACGTGACTTTATGATATTGGCACGGAAATCGGCGGTTGAAACCTGTACCCCACTTTCATTTAGCCTCCGGTGTAGCTCCACGATCCTTTGCTTATTAGCACTATCACCTAGATGGCTATTTATCATTACCTTAGACACGCCTAAAGATTCGGCAGTAATTATGTTTTTATAGAATGATTTTACGTTCTTAAATATATGTGAAATCTCATTACTATTTTCAATACAGTTATGTTCGATAATTTCCTCGGCAACCAATTCCTCATCATTGGTGTCTAAAAGCCTATGAAATAAATCAGGAACTGAAAACCATAGACTCCTATTAATTATTCTAAAAGAGTCGGTATGGCTAGGTTCATCTCTCAATTTCTTTGTAAAACAAAATTCATAGTTACCCCTATAGTCGCTAAACAAATCAAAGTGAAGAATCTTACTATTAAAATGACCAGTAAGCCCCAGGTAAAATGAAGTGAGTCGCTGTTGTCCATCTATTACCAAATATTGCTGTTGACTGAGCTTGTCGAAATCGTAAAACTCGCTGGGAACAAGTGTATTAGTAAATGGCTTGTATAAAAATAGGGGTCTAGCTCCTTTTTCTTCTTCTACCACCATAATACCACCAAAAGAATCACCTTTTAAAACAGTATCGAATAGTAGGTTAATTTTGTCTTCTCCCCAGATAAATTGTCGCTGAAAGGAAGGGATAACAAATCTTTTATCCTGTATTTCCCGTACAATATCAGCTATCCTATATGATTTCCAAATTGCCATAATAATATCAGTGCTCTCACCACTATTATAAATGCATTCTATTTAATAAATCAAAAGTTAATAATTTACTAATAACAATGACATTTAAAATGTAAAGGTAGCTAACTATATTTTATAGCAAAGGGTATTTCTACCATACAGGTAAGGGTACTTTTCACGTCTTATTGAGTATATTT
>CANGSR010000384.1 GCA_947456055.1 Chitinophagaceae bacterium | reverse complement strand
TAATAACCCCGAACGCCGTTGTTGGTGTTTTCACCAACAACCATCGAGGTTAGCCAAAAACGTTATATCTAGTAAGTACTAATCGAATTTGTTAAACGTAAGGATTGTTGGTGAAAACACCAACAATGGCGAATCAGTGGTTCAGACAAATTGGGGCAACGTTGGGGCAATGATGGGAAATTACGAAAAAGTACATGTAATTATAAATCAATAATTTGCACGGTAATCATTGTCCCATTTGGGAAAATATTTATTTTCAGAAAATGGGGCAATGAGAGTATTATTGAGTCTAATCTTTTCATTTCAATGTTTATTTGTAAGCAAATCACATCCCCAACAAATCCTTATCTTTGCTTAGACATAAAATATCAAATGATGAAATCCTGTAAGCTATTTATTGTGCCATTAATCCTGATTGTTCTGGCCTGCAATTTCTCCTGCAAAAAATCTAACAATATTAACCTTAGTACTATACGCATAGCGAAGCTCGACGTTGCACATAATGGTGGGGTGAGGCATAACCGTATGGTTTATGACCAATTTAATAATGTTGACTCCATTATTGTTATAGGAGGTGGATTAGATACTGGATATTATGGTTATACTTATTTTAACTATATAGGTTCATCTTATAATATTATGGATGGAAATGGTAATTTTCTTTCAATATATGCCTACAGTAATGGCTCAATATTCAAAGTGCTAAAGAAGGATACACTGAACCTGCTTTATAATACTAATAATCAAGTGGTACAAGTGAATGTGGTTACACCTATTTCCAGTTACCCCTACGTTGCGGTTACATCAGAGTACTACAATTGGAAAGATGGTGACTTGACCGATTGGAATGTTAATGGTTTTAATTATAAGTATGACTACGATAATAGCCATAGCGGGCAAATAGGCGATGCTTTAAGGGTCAACACATTTATATACTACGGCCGTTCAATTTTCAAATCAAGCCATATCCCAACAGCATATTATACCGGCAATATAATGACCGAGCAATACCTATATACCTATGATGGTAGCGGGCGAATAAGCGTATTTACTAAAATATTGGTAGATCATACCGGCAGGCTTAATGACACCACCACTTATACTTACTTCTATTAAATTGGCATTAGGCTAATTGGTAGCACACTTGGGCATATTATTAATGGCTATAGTCACATAGCTGGAACCTTGCAAATCCTTACCTTTGCCTACTAGTTATTTCTATGGCACCAATAAGAATTCAACGGTATATTGCAATCCTGTCTCTGGTGCTGTTTGCAGGCAAGATAATAGCATGGTATTTAACCCATTCTGTTACCATACTTACCGATGCACTTGAAAGTATAGTAAATGTAATAGCAGGTTTTTTGGGGCTGTTTAGTTTGTCGCTGGCGGCCATGCCCCGCGATACCAACCATCCTTATGGGCATGGTAAGGCTGAGTTTCTCTCATCGGCGGTAGAAGGTACTTTAATCATCATTTCTGGTATCATTATCATTTATGACGCCATTCTCAACCTAATGCATCCCCATGCATTAGAGAAACTGGATATTGGTCTGGTTATCATCATCATCTGTGGCGGTATCAACTACCTTGCAGGTAGGTATGCCGAGATAAAAGGGAAAAAGAACAACTCCATGGTGCTGGTATCTGCCGGTAAGCACCTAAAGACAGATGCCTATTCCACTATAGCAATAATTATAGGACTTATTATACTGATGCTATCGGGTGATAAGTGGCATTGGATGGATAGTATTGTAGCATTATGCATAGCGGGTATTGTAATGTTCACTGGTTATAAAGTGTTGCGCAGGTCCATTTCCGGCATTATGGACGAAATGGACATGGAACTCATTGAAAAGGTATTGGTGGTATTGCAAAAAAGCCGCCAGCCCCAGTGGATTGACCTTCACAATCTTAGAGTAATTCAGTATGGCAGTATGATGCACGTAGATGCCCACATGTCTATGCCATGGTATTATACCGTAGCCGAAGCTGACATAGAAATACAATCACTTGAAAAATTGATTAAAGCGCATTTTGGCAATCAGGTAGAGCTTTTTATTCACATTGATGGTTGCCTCCCCTTCCAATGTAAACTATGCTCACTGGATGGTTGTATGGAACGAAAAGAACAATTTGTAAAGCATATGGAATGGAATGTAGAAACCTCATGGGCTAATTCCAAACATGGTGAATAGTATATAATGTTTACTTGTTTCCTAAATATTGTTCAGCCCTCGAATTTGATGAAGAGGCTGCGTCACTATTTGTATAAATATAGCTTCTCCAGCTAATATTCTGTGCTTCACCCAATACAGTAGAATGTAATAGTTTGTAGTCAGAAATCATCTGGTTGGGTTTGTAAAACAAGAAAAGGGCATCAGTGATTTCCTTCCTGTTTAATTGGGTAAGTTCAGCATACTGCCAAATTTCATAGGGTAGGGTGCCAGATTCATTTTCTACAGTGATTACATCAGTTGGTGCACCGTAGCGCAGGTATATAAGTCCCCTGTCGGTTTCATAGCCTGGTGTGCCGGTTACTGCATATTTCCTATTTACGTCAATGATTTTTTCCGAAAATTCCTTCCAAGCCCTTGCTGGGTCTTTTTTATTAATGTTGGCGAAATAGTTGTAAATATAGTAGCGCATGTATACATCATCTGGTGTTTTTAGAAAACCCATAATGGTCTGTCTGTTACTATTGTCGACAAAGGGCATCAACATGCGTAAAATAGCCTTCACCTCATCAAGTGTGTATTTGGCAACAAAGGTTTTATTAAGGTCTAATACCTTTACACTTTCCATACCGGTATCCTGTAGCGCTTTGGCTGCAATTTTATCTTCATCCAAAATAGGGTGTTTGTTTAGTCTCTGAAAAAACATTTGCTGGCTGGCCAATGGTTGGTGGCGCCAGTTTTCGAGCCTTATTTTTAAAATGTAGTTGCCGGACACAAGACGACGAATGTCAAATTCACCATTTACAGGGTTTATAGCTTGATGGTTGGTAATTGTGTCAGTTTTTTCAAGCCTGTTTTGTACCACATAATCACCTTTTATAATTGAAATGGTTTGGTAAAGTGGAAAATTGCTTTTGTCAATATGGTTTAGTCCGTATAATTCGCCATAATATTTGAGGCTTCTTCTTGGTTCGTCCAAGAAATTAGTACAAACCGGGATATGTTGTTTGCCGTTTTTCTGGAATACTGAGTTACTTGGGTCATCAACCACAGTATCCAGAAATTGAAGGTCGCTATAATAACAGGAATCAGTTGGGTTGGCTATCGAAAATGTATCGTTGTAGGTAAAGTGTTTAGTTGTATCACCCATGTCCGTAAGCATAAACTTAATTTTATAAGATCCCTGCCCCAGGTAATACCTTCTGAGATCTATCACGTTAAGGCTCATTAACTCATCAACATTGAATTTTGGTGGAGTCTTTAAGATGTAATGGTCTTCTTTAACAATGCCAGACTCATTAAAGAGAATTATATCAGTTTTAATGCGTGCCTGGATTGATTTATCTTCATTAGTTGTAAAATGAATGGTATGCGGATTTATCTCCCAATAAGTTTCTATGCAAGAAATGAGGTGGTTAATTTTTGCAGGGTCATTTGCATAAAATACCGAATGGGCTACAATAGCTTCAATGGCATTTGAATTTTCAAAACAGCAAATAAACCACAAACAAAAAAATAACTTCCTGAACATTTTAGAGACTTTTTTGCAATTTACTATAATCAGGAGGATTATGGCTTTGCTACTACTATTTTAACCTTTTGAGATGAATTTCAAACACGATTTGCTTATGGTTTTGTTTTAACATGAAGAGTTATCCCAAATTGTTCATGGCCATAAATACTGGAATTTACATTTAATAGTAATCGTTGCCATCCTGTATCTGCGGCAGAAGTAGCATATAAATGGAATAGGCAGGGTTTATTTAATTTGAAATTGAAAGTATCTGGTTTTGCTGTGATTCCATTAGGAAAATCTGATAGGTAGCAACTAAAGTTACAATTTGAGGGGTCGCCAGATATAAGATAGAATTGCAAATAAATATAGGATGAATCTCCCTGAATGATGTTTTCAACTAATCCCATATTCTTGATATTATAACCCTTGCTGGTCATTATATCATATGTTGGTGTTGATCTATCTGGAGGAATATTATTAACTTTATAACAACCACTAATTAGTAGGCTAATTGCTAATGTTGCCAAAATTCTTAATTTCATAAAATCAATTTAGCTGCTACTTTATTTTGTAATTTAATCCAAAGTTGATAAGTCCCTTAAATCCATAACCTACTTCAAAAAAACCTCCAAAAGTTCGGCCAAACCTCATTCCCATTGGTGATATGTACATATTGAATGCGACTTTGTTATTGGCTATCTCCATATTGTTACCTAAAGAAGTTTTGCCATTATTATAGGAATAAGCATAAAAGTCACTGTTGTAGGTATCTACCTCGTTATCATAATTAATACCTGCCGCTATGGTGCCATAAATACGTTGGTAACCTTTTGGGGAATTAGCATAAGTAAATGTGAGTTCAGGAGCAATGGTATAGGTTAAACGCTTATAAGTTCCCATCCAACCTGGTGCATTATAAATTGGCGGGTCAGAAAACATGTTTCCCCAATTACCTTCTTCATTTTGTACCTTGATACATAAACCAAAGGTGATTTTGTTATTGTAAAAATACCTGGAACTTAATGT
>CANGSR010000383.1 GCA_947456055.1 Chitinophagaceae bacterium | reverse complement strand
ATACACACGTATGGATGGTCTTAGTAATGACAATATAATGGCTGTATATGAAGACAAATATAACCGCTTGTGGCTTAGTAGCGATTATGGCATTATGCAGTTTAATAAGAACAATAATAATGTAGTAACTTACCTAACTGATGATGGAATTACCTATAATGAATTCAATCGAATTTCGCATTACCAGGATGCATCCGGAAATATTTATTTCGGTTCACTAAATGGAATTACATCATTTAATCCTGATGATTTTCCTGCGTCAGGAGAACAGGATAAATCTGGTGCTTCCCTGGCATTAACATCATTTATGCAGTTTAATGGTGACTTAAATAAATTGGAGGATAAAACAGCAGATCTGGTTAAGACTAATAAAATTGTTATGAACCCTGATGACAGGTTTGTCAATATAGAGTTCGTCCTGCTTAATTATACGAATACAAAATACAACAATTATTACTGGAAGATAGACGGTATAGATACTGGCTGGAATATACAGAAAGAGGGAAGTATAAGACTAAGCAGGCTACCCTATGGTAGCCGCTTATTGCGCATACGAGCACAGGAGGGCAATGGCTCATGGAGTAAAAACGACCTTATTTATACCATTGAGGTAATTAAGCCACTATATCTGCAAACATGGTTTATAATAAGCATGATAGCATTACTTATATCCGGCAGTTTTGGAATTTACAAATGGCGGGTTAGCGTATTGGAAAGAGAAAACACAAGGCTTGATACTATTATTAGAGAAAAGACCAACGACCTAACTGTTTCCCTGGGGCAAAAAGAGATACTCCTTAAAGAAATACATCATAGGGTAAAGAATAATTTACAAGTCATCAGCAGCCTGCTTCGGTTGCAATCAGGTTCACTCGACGACCCTGCAACTAAAAATATACTGCAAGAGTGCCAAAACCGGGTTTTAACTATTGCCCTCATCCACCAGAAACTTTACCAGAACGAAGAAGTTAGCGATGTGGAAATAGGTCTATTTTCGCAAGAACTGTTCCTGCAGCTTAAAATGGTTTTTCATACCTATTCCCAAAATGTAACCTTAAAAAATCAAGTAAATAAAATCTTATTCAACATTGATGTTGCTGTGCCACTTGCATTGATTCTCAATGAGCTAATTACCAATTCATTCAAGTATGCATTTACTGATGTTGCCACTCCATACGTCCAACTAAGTATAGAACAAACCGGAACATCCTATACCATGGTTTATTTCGATAATGGCAATGGACTTCCTCCACATATCAATTTTGAAAACAGCAAAACACTAGGGCTTAAATTAATCAATAGACTCAGTAAACAATTAAAAGGAAAGGCTACATATCATTACGATGGAGGCAGCTACTTTACAATAAACTTTAAAGCGTAAGTTAACGGTTTGAATATTCGGTGTATTTTGGATATTTTTGTATTTAATGAGCAAAATAAAGGTAGGTATTGTTGAAGATGAGGTAATCATAGCTGATGATATACAACTATTATTGGAACAACTGGAATATGATGTTCTTCAGCCATGCGAAAATTATGAAGAAGCTGTGGCTATGCTACAAAATGAACAGCCCGACCTTGTGATACTAGATGTTAATCTTGGGGAACAAAAAGATGGAATTGATATTGCCAAATACATTAGAAGCAATATGAATATCCCATTTATATTCCTCACTGCCAATAGTGATATTGCAACCGTTACAAGGGCAAAAGTTACTAACCCTAATGCTTATCTGGTAAAACCATTTAATAAGTCCGACCTTTTTACGGCAATTGAGGTTGCTCTATTCAATTTCAATACTATTAAACCTCCTACCCAAGAGAAGGAAAAGAAAATCTTAAAAAAAGCAGTATTCATTAAAGATGGTGAATATTTTATCAAAGTACCATTTGATGAAATTCTTTACCTGAGCAGTGAACATGTTTATGTAGTAGTACACACAAAACAACGAAAATATTTGGTAAGGACAACTATGCAGGAGTACATAGATTCGTTTGATGCAGATCTATTTTTCAGGATACACCGTAGTTATGTTGCCAACCTTGAAAAAATAGAAAAAATTAATTCAACAAGTATTTTAGTAGGTGGCGAAGAGTTACCTATTTCGAAAAACTACAGGGAAAGTTTATTGAATTTATTAAATATAAAGTAACACTTCAGGTAAGTTTAATAAATTAGCCTTCAATGTATTTTCTGGCTAATAATCTGAATTAATAAAGAAAATTACATCACCATTTACAGTGTAGGTAATTGTTGCCATACCCTGCACTAAACCTATAATCCCTCCTGCCCCCCAGAAACCACACCTGATGATGTCTCAACTTTAGCCCTACCGGTGTTGCCTCTAGACCACATCCCATCAATTGTTGTATAAGTCAATGTTATTAGTTGCAATTGAAATTCATTCATATAGTATGTAAGTGAATTGTTACATATGGACAATACTTGTGTATCAGAAGCCCCCCTTAAAAAAAGTTCGAGCCTTATAATTAAAGAAGCAACCAGAATTTATTATCTTTCAATAACCAGTTTTTTATTGGCAATATTCACATCATCTGCCATAAACCGGCAAATATATATGCCTGGCGTCCAATCTGAAACTCTTATAGCAGTACCACTGGGTTGAATATTAACCCTACTTATCAGGCGCCCTGATAGGTCGAAGATGTTTGCAATAACGCTTTGATTCATCTGGCCAGTATATGATAGAACACATTCCCCAATTGCTGGGTTTGGGTGGATAGTAAGGTTATACAAGCCACTATTAATACTTTGTATGCCTAAAGATTCATAAGGAAAACAGGACGAAAATTTTGCTGCAAAGTATTCTTCCGTTCCTGCCGCCGCACCGGTATGTAATGAAAGAGCACCGAAATCGCATGAATCTATATAGTCGCCACTGACATATCCGTTACCTAACCTATCAATCCCAACTCCACACTCATCATCACCCGAATTTCCACCAAGTATTGTTCCCCATAATACAGATCCCGAACTATCAATACCTGCAATTGCGGTAAGTACTGTGCGGCTACCCGTACCAGTAAAGTTAAAGGTTGATCCGCCAAAAGACGCAGTAGTACCACTGGCAAAGTTCAGGTATGAATTGCCATTTTTATTAGTTGCAAGACTAAATACCCGGTAGGAATATACACCACTGTTGCCTGTTTTTGCCCAAATTACATTGCCAGTAAACGAATCAAATTTAGCAATGAATACATCTTTGCCTCCTGAATGAGAATATACTAATGGAATTGCACCGATATTACCATCCTGGGTATATAACCCGGTAATATAAACATTACCAGAACCATCTATATTCATTTGGTAATCACGCTGGTTTACATAAAAATATCCGTGGGCGTGACTATTTGAAGTAATCCAGAGCAATTGATGGGCTGAATTGCATTTTGCAACAAATATATTCTCGCCCGGATTGGCAAGTGTTACAGCAGTATCACCAATTTTTATCGCAGAGGTATCTGCAAGACCATAGATATAATAATTACCCGTAACATCGCCAGCAACACCATATACCACAACGTTTTTGGAGGCCGACACAGTTTGCCACCAATTGACATGACCAGCAGTATCATACTTTACAAAATAGGAGTGGTAGGTATCAGAACATCTTATCGTATCCGGTCCCGCTACCACAAACGGAGATGCATAATAACCCGATACATACAGATATCCGGGCTCATCGCATGATATTTTCATAGGAGATAATGTGCCGGAAACCGGTACACCAGCAGTATACCATATAATATTGCCAAACGAATCTACCTTTCTTATCTCGTAACCCAAATCAAGACAATAATGATAAGCATAACCTGCACCGTCGGTAACGATCTCATTGAGGTAGTAATTGGAACCTATATGTAAAGTCCATTTAATAGCACCTGTATTGGCATTATGTAAAAATAAATTGCGCTCAGCTGTGCAATAAACATTTCCAAAATTATCAGGAGCAACGCTTTGGGCACCACCAGCCTCATTAACTAATGATGTATCATGTGTCCATAGCCACTGGCTATATCCACTTACTGTTGAAATGATGCTAAGGCAGATAAAGAACAAGGTTTTCATTATTTCGGTTATTTTAGGTTTTGCGAATGTAACAAAAAATAAAATTATTTTCTTTAATTGGAAAAATAGCCGGGGAAAATAGTTCGGAATCTCCCAATATCCTGCATAAGGCTTTAGATTCATTTTCACTCAACTTTTTGTCTAGTTCGCAACTATTACCGGCATTTATTTATGAACAGCCTTAGATTTTACCAACCGCTCATCCTTCTGTAATGGCCTCACTGATTTGACTATTACTTTTCCAAAATCCAAATGTCTGGGATTGAGTAGAATATTATACTCCTCAATCATCAATACAAATGGAACAGCCATTGACAAGTATTTACCAGACTGGATAAAATTATCTCCTATCAATCTTAGGTAATCAGGGGCAGGTCTTTGATGCCAATTAGGGAGCAAATTCTCGAGGATAATAGAATACACTATTTTCGGGTAACTCAATAGACACCTAGCAATGCCCGCCAGGTGGTATAATACCCACATGTACCATAGCCTACAGGTAGGGTTCTTAAATGTTTAATTTTTTTCTAGAAAATACAGCCATAAGCCTATTTACGTTGTAGGTAGGCTTATTTTATGAAAACATTTTTTTTCGTAAGAGCACAATTATTATCGGTGTCGACAAACACACCCT
>CANGSR010000382.1 GCA_947456055.1 Chitinophagaceae bacterium | reverse complement strand
TACGGTAATTATATCCAGCCGGAACCCTAACACCCATATCCAGCACATTTGGATTTCTTTGGGCAGCACCTATGCCGGGCGCCAGATTATTTTTGGCAAAGTCGGGGCTTACATTTTTGTTGGTGGATACGATGGAAAGGTCAAGGCTATTATTAAAGTCGTACCAGAAAGGCTTTTTATTGGCCACCTCTGCATGCCATTCTATCTTTTTGAAATCTTTAGGATCTATTTGTTTTACTGGTTGGCCGTCTTCACATTCATAAATGTAGAAGCGCTGGGCTTGTTTTTTGATTTTACCTTCTTCGGTAAGGTAGTTGTTGTCGGTTTCGTAAAGGTTAGCCATTGGTACTTCTGGGCTAAAAATTACCTGGTCTTTTTTTGCCGGGCCATTGCCAAGGCGTGCTACCCCAATAGATGGATAAATGCGATAGCTTGTTTTCTTTTGACTCATGTTGCTGATGGTTATTTTAGAATGTTGCTGATAAAAGCGATAAACATTGCCAAAATAAGACATCGAAGTCTTATATTTTACAGGTGAAACACTGGTAAAAAAGATATTTTTATCTTTTAGGTGTGGGGGGTATTTACTATTGAAGTTTCTATTTGTGAATTATTAATAAGGTATTTTTCTGTAAACTAAATGGGAATTGGGGCTTCATAATAAATGAACTACTTCTAGGCTAACTGCATTATAGTAGTTGAGTAGACCTATAAAGTGAAACCATCCTCGATAGGGGAATACTATTCATGGTTTTTGATTTTGAAATATAGTGCTGTTTTTTACAGCTTCATATTGGTTATTTGATTTATGCTGCTTTTGTATTGCTCACTAACAGGTAATTCTATATTGTTGATAAAAATGCAGTTTTTTCGTACAGTTGTGATATGGGTAGTGTTTACTATGTAAGATTTGTGAATTCTAATAAATAGAGAATTTGGGAACAATTCTTCAATGCCCTTCATGCTATATCTGACAAGGAATGGCTGTTTACCAGTTGAGAAATGAATTTTCACATAGTCTTTTATTGCTTCAACATAGGTAATTTCATTAAGCAAAACTTTAACCAGACTATAATCTGAATGAAAGAAAACGTGATCAGGTATTGATGGTGCTTTTTGCCTCATATTATAAGTATTTAAGGCTTTATAACATGCTTTTACAAATCGCTCAAAGGGTACTGGTTTCAGTAAATAATCTATTACATCAAGTTCATAACCTTCTAATGCGTAGGAATTATATGCAGTCACCATTATAAACATAGGCTTTGCAGTGATGGTTTTTATTAATTGCATTCCATTTAATCCCTGCATTAATATATCAGAGAAGACTAGATCAATTTGGTTATTTTGAATCGCTTCAATTGCTTCAATTGCATTCGAACAGCGTTTTATTAAGGTTAGAAATGGTATTTTACTAATGTAATCCTGAAGTAGATCAAGTGCCAAGGATTCATCATCAACTATTATGCAATTCATTTATAACAGATTTATGCCTAATGTGCTAATATACCAACCATCATTCTTTGAAACTGTTAAAGAATGTTTACCGGGGTACAATAAATTTAGTCGTTTCTTTACATTCAGAAGACCTATACCTTTGGTATTATCTACTTCACTATCAGGTATTTTACGATATTTATTTTTTACAGTCATGGTGAGAAATGCATTTCTGAAATGAACGTCAATATCAATAGTTGGGTTTTCAATTGCGCCAATACCATGTTTAAAGGCATTTTCAATAAAAGGAATCAATAACATTGGTTCAATTACTCTATTAATTTCATTGTTTTCTTCGATGAAAACATTTGAAATTAATGATATGTCGTTACCAAAGCGTAAATTTTGCAGGTCAATATAGCTTTGTAAATATAATGTTTCACTTTCAATTGAGATTTTATGATCGCCATCATTCTCATAAAGCATATATCTCATAAGATTAGAAAGGCTAAACAACATGCCTTCTAGTTTTTCGGATTTGATATGTGCTAATGAAACAAGATTGTTTAAAACATTGAACAGAAAATGCGGGCTTATTTGCCACCTCAGGAATAATAATTCACTTCTCAAAGTTTCATTTTCTTTTTCTTTCTGTAAACGTTCTACCCTTATGTTTTCGTTTACAAGGCTATAACACAGGCTGGCAAGTACAATAATTATATAATTGAAAATATGCATACCTATAGGCATCATATTTGCCATTGGTAATATGATAATACCAGTAAGCCTCATCACAACATAAAAGATTATGCCTACCAAAATTTGTAAACCTAAATATTGTGTATATTTCTTCTTAGTGACGAAGAAGGAAGCAATAATAAATATGTTGAGATAAAAGATGATTACCAGGGCAAGACCTAAGATGATTTCGCAATATAACATTAGGTCCATTCCTAACATTGGCATGTTGAAAGGAGCGCCAATAGTGTGTGGTGAGTTAATAACTACTGTGTCAAAATATGTTAATGAATCAGAAAATATTCTTGAATGCCCCAGCGTAGGTCTAAATTCATCCCGGTGACTATTATGTGAGAAGAAAGGGATTGAAAAGAAAATTAGCCAACCAAGCAGATGGGTTACAGGAATTATCCATTTTTTATTGCTTCTTGTAAATGTTGTTGCCATATTGATATTTTACATTATTTCTTGTTTACCTGAAGATATAAAGTATCCGCATTGACTCCTGTAAATATACCTACCCCATTGGTAATTCCTTTAGATGGGGTGGATAAATTTTGAGAACTACTATTACTTTCATTATACAAAGATGCATAATCAGGATTAATATGATATAAAATGATACGATGTTTGCCATAATACCTTAAGGATTGGGTATTTATCTCATCAGATGCTTTAATTATTGGTTTATTCCTGAAAACCAACGTAGTATCTGTTGAGTCAATAGTAAGGTCAGTTCTTACAAGGTTAGACTCCATATTTTTTACTACTGTTAAATAATATGAGGCGTCACTATTAGTCCAGGTTATGGATACTGGTGTCACTTGACCACCAGGCGGGAAGGAATTTGTTGTAGAAGTGACTTGAGTGACAGTAATTTTGGATTCTGATATTTCAACATTCTCAGGTTTTGAAGGAATAATGGTAGATGCTGAAATGAGTTTTCCATTGTATATGAAGCTTAGATCATACTGATTACCAGCAACAATATTTAACGTAGAATCGGTGTAAACGCCACCTCCCATGGTTAAAAGGTGATGTACGGATTTTCCAGTTGTAATTGTGATATCCAGGGAATCTAGTCCCGGACTTACATATGTTTGTGAAGAGGTTGACTTTTGGTGTTCTAGATGTAAGTAGAATGGTAAATTCGAATAAAGGTAGGCTGTTACTATAGGGTCGGTATTATATTCAGGTAGAGATTCTTCTTTTTTGCAAGATGATATTAATAACTGAATTAGTATTAATGTGAAGCAAATTTTATTCATTACTTTAGTTTTAAGGAGAGTGTGAGATTTGGTGTGAAGCTTAGATAGTTAACATTAGTTTCCACAGTATGGTTGGATACAACAGTAAATTCTTTGTACCAGACATTTTCCCTGGCGTATACATTAAATAATGAAAGTCCTAAATAGCCTACATCTTTCCTGGCTTCATTATAAAAGTGGTAATTGACAGATACATCCATACGATGATAATCAGGGAGTCGTAATGTGTTTTTTGAAGTTACAGTAACATAGTTTTTTACAGTGCCATCGAGCAAGGTTACAGAGTAGCTTCCACCCGGTGCCGTATATGGCTTGCCGCTTGCATATATCCAGGTTGCCGCAAAATCCCAGTGTTTCATTTTATACATGGAAACAACTTTGAATTCATGTCTGACATCCTGATCAGCGGGGTAGTCCTTACTTGAAAATATGTCGAAATGATACATTGTTTTTGCGAGGGTATAGCTTACCCAGCCGGTAAATTTTCCAATTTTCTTCTGAGCCATAAACTCCACGCCCCTCGACTTGCCACTACCTACGTAGAAATTTTGGCTGTAATTTATGCTTGTTGAGTTTGCAGTGAATCTCTCTGTATACTGTGTAATATCACTAAGTGATTTGTAGTAACCTTCCACTCCAAAAAGGTAATTATGCGTTTCATAGCTTAAGCCGGCAATATAATGCAATGAACTGCTCACAGGCACAGTGCTTTTGTCGGAGAGAACCCAGAATTCGCTGCTGCCTGCTGAGATATCCTCTCTGGTTATACGGTTAGCAAATTGATAGTATTTTCCATATGCAGCCTTGAAAGATAGTCTATTGGTAATATTATAATTGAAGGCTAAACGAGGTTCTATATACGGCTTTAATGTACTGCCAAAATAACTTAGCCTGTAGCCGGGGGTAATTGTAACCTTGCTTTTGAAGAGTAAGAATTGGTCCTGTAAATATCCACCTGACAGCAAACTATTGTTATTGCTATTTATTAAAAGAGCCGTGTCATTTTGAGAGTAGGTATACTTAATGTTGTATGAAGTTGCGAAAGCACCAAAATGTATATGATTCCATTTTATTGCATCATACTCCCAATCGGTTCTTAGCGAAATATCCTTTAGGTCATTATGTTCATAGATACCTGTTTTTACCGATGTGGTGTTACTTGCATCCCCAGGAGGGCCAAAGCTGCCAGTTGTAAGCCTATTACGGTCGCTATTATAGTTCGAATAGCTTAAAACAGTATTACTTGTTAGATTTTGCCTCCATTGCCTTTGCCATCCCTGAC
>CANGSR010000381.1 GCA_947456055.1 Chitinophagaceae bacterium | reverse complement strand
ATCGGTGGCCGATTCATCAGGTTATGCCGGTATGGGACTGGGGATTTACTTTAACACCTTTGGTGCTTTTAATACTGTGGGCACAATCCCGGTAACTCCTCAACTCGATTTTACCTCAGTTGGCCTAATGTCTAATACCAGCACATGGATCCGCTTATCCGGCACCTATAAGCCCGATTCAGCCTATACTTATATGCTCATTGGAGTATTTAGAGATTCCAGCCACTTATTTCTAAATCCAATAAAACTGGCTCCCGATTTTCAGCCATTCACCTATTTTTATATAGATAGCATCAATGTACGCAAGAAAGTAAAAGCAGGATTTACAAATCCAAATCTGGAAGATATTATTAGTATCTGCCCAAATCCTGCCACCACCCAAAATGTTCAAATACGATTTCCTGACCAAATTAATCAACCTAAAAGCTTGACCCTCTATAATATCCAGGCGCAAATCATTCAGCAATGGGATAATTTGCAGGCCTCCCAAAATGAGCTTCATCCACAAAATTTGAATGCTGGTACTTTTTTTTATAGACTAATTACCCAAAATGGTAAGGTGTGTAATGGTAGGTTTGTGGTCAATTAAACCCTATATTTAAGTGGTTTTTTTAAGGATCTACTTATAAGCATAATTCTTAAAATCCAAATCCTTTAGTGTTGATTTTTTGAGTTTGGCATCATAACTGAAATGCATGGTGCAATCAAATTGATGCTCATAACCGGGATAAAAAGTTACGAGAATGAATTCAGAATTGACTTTTTCCAACCAGCCCACCATATTGATGAAAACCAGTGATTTGCGTGTTTTACGCCTTTCGTTTGCCTCCTCCTGGGTTAATAAGACAATCCCCGTATTCTCGATTTTTGCCGGTAAGCTTATATCCGGGAACTCATTGTTCCGCCCAAAATATAGGGTGTCATAGCTCGATTTATCTCTTTTATATATTGCTTTAATGTACTCTCCAATGGCTTGGGTATATCTGGCTGACTGCTCCTCTTTTGTAGGGTTATAGTTCTCCTGTCCATTCGCCAATAAAGGCAGGGTTATAAATGCTATTAAGTATACTAGTGTTTTAAACATAAATGAGGGTTTAATAAATCCTATTAACGCAACCTACTTACAGATATTGCTTAGTGTTATGTTAAGTGCTTAATAACCTATTTCTTACCCTGATTAGCCTGCCATTGCTGCAAAAGTGCTGCATACTTTTTAGCCCCTACCGAATCTCCTGTTATCCTCGACAGATTGGTCATAGATTGCCATACATTACCCGGCTGGTCAGGGTTTATCCGTATTGCCATTTGGTAATATTTTATAGCCATACCAAAATTGCCACTATTACCATAGGCCGCAGCCAGATTGGCTATAGCCTCAGTATGCACTGTATCCTTGGCTACTACCTTGGTTAGTAAATCTATAGCCTCTTTAAATTGGTTATGCCTAAGGTAAATTGCACCCATATTATTATTGGCCTCCCTGTTAGTCGGCTCGCATCTTATGGTCTCCTTATAGCATGCCATAGCAGAGTCGTCGTGATTACCCATGAAATCATTGGCATAGCCCTTCAGCAAATAAACCTCTGCATTGCCGGGTAATATCTCAATACTCTTGTTAAGGCGGGCTACAGCTTTATCATAAAGTTCTTTTTTCTTTACCGGGTCTTTTTCCTCACTGATCAGGCGGGTATAGGCCACCCCCAAAAGGTTATTTGCCCTCCAGCTTTCAGGTGCATTATTGACATCGGTTTCATATAATGACAGATTGCTTTTCCATGCATCATTGCGGCTAAAAGTCTTTACGCTATAAAGCAGGGCAATAGGGATTATTATATAAAACACCTTAGCTCCGCTAGGATAGTCTAGTGTGCGGGCATCCACCTTCAGTAATTTAAGTATCAGGAAAACGATGCCAATGCAGAATCCAAGGGAGGCTGTGTAAACAAAGCGCTCTGCCATTGTAGCACCAATAATTACTATAAGGTTGGATGTAAGCACCACGGAGCCCAGATAAAACAAGATGCTATAACTGTAGACACTCTTACTTTTCAATCCCTTAAAGGCGATTACCAGCAGGCCAATAATTGTTCCCAATCCGGCAAGTGCCTTTACATTCCCAAAACTGATGATAGGTATCTGGTTATAGCTATAGTCGTAGGAAAGCGGGTGGGGGAATATCAGTAGAATTATATACTTAAGCTGAATAAACAATAAGGTAGCGAGGCGCATACCAATATCGGTAGTAGCCATAAGGGCATTATTATTTACATTTATCACCACTTTCTCACCATCGCTTTCTATAAACATGGCCCTCATTACCATATAAATGGCTGAAACTATGAGATAGGGTGCGCATGCAGTCAATATTTTCTTCAGGTTCACATCCCTGAAAAAATAGATGGTCATAGGTACTATAGCCACAAATGTAATTGGTGTCTCCTTCGACATCAGGGCCAGGAAAAAGAAGATGCCCGAGGTGATGAGATATTTAGTTTTATCTGTATCTATATATTTCATGCTTTGCAAGGTGCAGATAGCGGTAAACAGCAATGCCAGCAATTCGTCCCGGCTTTTTACACTTGCTACCACCTCGGTATGAATTGGGTGTAGCTCAAAAAGCAGGAGGATAAAAAACGGCACATAAACCGAAAAACCGGATAGTACACGCCTTAATAAAAGGAACAGTGCCAAAATTTGCAGGCAAAAAATAAAGAGGTTTACCAGGTGGCTCACTTTGGGGTTGAAGCCAAAAATATCTTTCTCAATAGCAAAACTCGTGAGTAGCAATGGCCTATAAGATGCGTCATGGTTTTTGAACACGCCATAATAGGCAGCATGGGTGAAAAATTCTGGTATTGCTGATACTCCTTTTTTTACCATTGGGTTATCCTTGGTAAAGAACGGGTCATCAAGGGTATAATCGTAATTGATGGTGGGGATATTGATGAGAAAGGCAATAGCAATGAGAATGGCTATAAACCAATATTCAGGCACCTTGCTGGTGGTGGCTGATGGTATCTGGGTATCAGTTTTGTTAGTAGCAGGTTTTGCTGCAGGTGCATTATTTACCTGGGGTTTAGGCTTTGGCGAATTGGCCGCCGGGGCTTGTTTATTCTTAGCCATGGTTTCTCTATCAGATTTTTGATACTGATTCTAATCTTTCAGCAATGTAAAAATAAAAAAGATAAAGACAAAATATGGGGTGGCTATTGTGGAATTGTGATATTTAGGTGATTGGTATTTGTTGGGTAGTGTCTGAACCACTGATTGAAGCTAATTGTTCAGATTCCATTGAAATACGGATCTGTAGTCCGTGGTGGGGGACATTGCCCCATTTTCTGAAAATAAATATTTTCCGATTTGGGGCAATGGTTGCGTTGTAAGTGGTTGGTTTATAATTACATGTGATTATTTGTAATTTCCCATCGTTGCCCCAATGTTGCCCCAATTTTACATTCGCCTCGTCCTAATTGGTGTTTTCACCAACAATCCTTTCGTTTAGCAAATTCTCTAAATCCGCACTGGCTAATCAATTTCGGATAACCTCGACAGTTGTTGGTGAAAACACCAACAACGGCATTAACAATGTTGTGTGGGTATGGCAATGCCCTGCTTTTTACCTCATTGCCCCATTTTCTGAAAATAAATATTTTTGATTTGGGGCAATGGTTGCGTTGTAAGTGATTGGTTTATAATTATATGTGATTATTTTGAATTTCCCATCATTGCCCCAACATTGCCCCAATTTTACATTCGCCTCGTCCAAATTGGTGTTTTCAGCAACAATCCTTTCGTTTAGCAAATTCTCTAAATCCGCACTGGCTAATCAATTTCGGATAACCTCGACAGTTGTTGGTGAAAACACCAACAACGGCATTAACTATGTTGTGTGGGTATCGCAATGCCTTTTTTTTACTTCATTGCCCCATTTTCTGAAAATAAATGTTTTCCGATTTGGGGCAATGGTTTGAGGTAACAATACCCAATTACATGCAGGTTCAATATGGTTATTTTTTAGATTTTGATTCGATTTTTTTGAACACCCAATTGAATATGTATACTACCACTATTCCGACCAATCCCATCAGTATAGGAAAGCCTATAAATATAAGGTAGAATATCATGCATTTTTCTTTTTTTCGCCATTGTTGGTGTTTTCACCAACAATCCTTTCGTTTAGCAAATTCGCTAAATACACACCGTCTAATCAATTTCGGATAACCTCGACAGTTGTTGGTGAAAACACCAACAACGGCATTAATTTTACATTCGCCTCGTCCTAATTGGTGTTTTCAGCAACAATCCTTTCGTTTAGCAAATTCGCTAAATCCACACCGGCATATCAATTTCGGATAACCTCGACAGTTGTTGGTGAAAACGCCAACAACGGCATTAATTTTACATTCGCCTCGTCCAAATTGGTGTTTTCAGCAACAATCCTTTCGTTTAGCAAATTCGCTAAACACGCACCGGCTTATCAATTTCGGATAACCTCGACAGTTGTTGGTGAAAACACCAACAACGGCATTCGGGGGCTATTTTTCGCTTGAACGCACCATTTTCCGGAAATAAATATTTTTTTTGATTTGGGGCGATCGTTTGGGTTCTTCAGGAATTATTGTGGTAAAAAAATCGGAAAAGTTGCTTATGGGTTTAAAATATCAAAATGGGGAATTTGACATTAAAACTTAGAACTAAACTAAGCGATCCTTGTTTGTCAATACTAATAT
>CANGSR010000380.1 GCA_947456055.1 Chitinophagaceae bacterium | reverse complement strand
TATACCGGACAGTTCTTCGACCTGGCTGGTATTACCAAAGCAGCCCATGCCGTAGGTGCCTATGCCGGTTTCGACCTGGCACATGCAGTGGGCAACCTCCCACTCCACCTCCACGATTGGGATGTGGATTTCGCTTGCTGGTGTTCCTACAAATACCTCAACTCAGGCCCCGGAGGCGTGGGTGGTGCATTTGTGCATGAGCGCCTAGGCAATGACCCTACCGTTTTCCGCCTGGCGGGCTGGTGGGGAAATGAAGAAAGCACCCGTTTTAAAATGCAGAAAGGCTTTGTACCCCAAAAAGGAGCTGCAAGTTGGCAAATGAGTAATGCTCCGGTATTCAACATGGTAGCCCACAATGCCGCCCTTGATATTTTTGACAAAGCCGGAATGGCCGCCCTGCGCGAAAAAAGCATACAACTCACCGGCTATATGGAATACCTGTTACAGCAGGCCACCCATCTTCCATTTACCATCATCACCCCCAAAGACCCCAACAAGCGCGGTGCCCAGCTATCCCTCCTCTTTGCCGAAAGGGGAAAAGAAGTTTTTGAAGCCCTCACAAACCAGGGAATAGTAGCCGATTGGCGCGAACCAAATGTTATCCGTATTGCCCCTGTTCCATTATACAATACCTTTGAAGAGTGTTATTGGTTTGTGGAGGTTTTGATGGGGATGAAGTAAAATTTAATATTATGTTCCTTATTTTTGCATAAACTATGCCTCATGAGTATTGCAGAGATTAACTTCAGCAAATCATACTCATATGCCGATTATTATGGCTGGCAGATAGATGAACGGATTGAATTAATCAATGGCAAGGTTTACATGTTATGCCCCTGCCACTACTACAAACCATCAAATACTTACAGGTTATATATTCAACAGACTATCTGATTATTTGGAGGATAAGGATTGCAATGTATTTATTTCACCCTTCGACGTAAGATTGCCAGGGAAATCGAAGAAAGATAAAGACATCCTCACTGTAGTTCAACCAGACATTTGTGTGGTTTTGCGTTAAATCCAAAATTGATGAAAGAGGCTGTATTGGCGCACCAGATATTATGGTTGAGATTTTATCGCCTGGTAGCAACAAAAAGGATTTAAAGCAAAAATATGAGGTCTATGAACAATCAGGCGTAAAGGAGTATTGGGTCATTTCCCCTCAAAACCAGTGGTGTATAATATATACCCTTGTAGATGGTAAATATAACCTGTCAGGCCCGCTTGTGGAGGGTGAGTTTATTACATCTACTGTGCTTCCCGGCTTCTCGCTTAATCTTACAGCATTGTTTGATAAACTACTTTAATCACATTTTAAACATTCCCAATCCCTCCCTTATCCCCCAAATCCCATAGGTTAAATAATCCTCAAACCTACCCCTTTCAAAACACCCCAAACTCTTTTTTCAACCTATTTCCCTTAATTTCGCACACGCAATGAAAGATTATTCTTACGTGACGGGGCCGGGTGCCAATTTTGTCGAGTCGCTTTACCAGGATTTTTTAAATGATGCTTCTTCTGTTGACCCTGAATGGAAAAAGTTTTTTGAAGGGTTCGATTTCGCAGTATCTACTTTGGGTGGTGATATCCCTGCCACCAATACTTTAAAAGCTAATACACCTACAGCAAATACTACAGCAACCACCAATAGTGACCTGATAGCCAAGGAAATAGGTGTATTTGAACTGATTCGTGCCTATCGTAAACGTGGGCACCTTGCTGCCACTACCAACCCCATCAGGGCAAGAAAAAACCGTCACGCGCAACTGGAACTGGAGCGTTTCAACTTAACTGAGGCCGACCTCAAAAGTTCTTTCTTTGCCGGCCGCTTCGTAGGTCTTAAGGACAAACCTCTTTCTGAAATTATTGAGAAGCTTAAAAGGCTTTATACTGGCAATATAGGTGTAGAGTATACCTATATTAATGCCACCGAAAAGGTACATTTTGTACAGAAAAGCTATGAAGAGCTGATGAAACAACCCCTTTCTATACCTGCCCGCAAACGTGTGCTGGAAAAACTGAATGAGGGAGTCATCTTCGAAAAATTCCTGAATACAAAATTCATTGGCCAAAAAAGATTCGGGCTTGAAGGTGGTGAAAGTACCATCCCTGCTATGGATACCATCATCAATGATGCTGCGGAAGCAGGAGTGCAGGAGGTAGTAATAGGCATGGCACACCGTGGCCGCCTCAATATATTGGCCAATACCCTCAAAAAAACATACGAACAAATTTTCAGTGAGTTTGAAGGCAATATGCCCGAGGATATGACCATGGGCAGCGGTGACGTGAAATACCACCTTGGTTTTAGTAGTAATATTATTACCCCATCAGGCAAGGAAATCAATGTACAGTTGACCCCTAATCCCAGCCACCTTGAAGCCGTTAATCCGGTAGTGGAAGGTTTCGCAAGGGCCAAAGCGGATACACTATATAACCGGGAATATGACAAGGTATTACCTATCCTCATTCATGGCGATGCCGCAGTTGCTGGCCAAGGTGTGGGTTATGAGTTATTGCAAATGAGCCGGTTGGATGGTTATAGTACAGGTGGCACTATACACTTTGTAATCAATAACCAGATAGGCTTCACTACTGATTTTGATGATGCCCGTTCCGCCGATTATTGCACCAGCGTAGCATCTATGCTTCATGCCCCCGTGCTACATGTAAATGGTGATGATGCCGAGGCTGTGGTAAAATGCGCTATTCTGGCCGTTGCCTACAGGCAAAAATTCAATGAGGATATCTTCATTGATATGGTTTGCTACCGCAAGCATGGCCACAACGAAGGTGATGAACCAAAATTCACCCAACCACAGCTTTATGCATTAATAGATAAGCACCCTAATCCCCGTGAAATGTATACCCAATACCTTTTGCAACATGGGGAGGCTGATGCTAAAGAACTGGCAAAGGAGATGGAAAAAGTTTTCTGGGCCGAACTTCAGGAACGCCTGGACGAAGCCAAACAGAAACCCCTACCCTACAAATACCAAAAGCCCGAAATGTGGTGGAACGAACTCCGCCGGGCTACCGAAACCGATTTTGAGCAATCACCTGATACTAATATTACCGAAGCCGAATTCAAACATCTTTTTGATGCGTTGATGAAATGGCCCGAAGGTTTTAGCCCTCTACGAAAAGTAGAAAAACTGCTTCAGGATAAAATAAAACTATTCGAAACTGAGGGCAAGGCTGATTGGGCTACAGGCGAACTATTGGCCTATGCGAGTCTGTTATCTGGAGGCAATGAGGTAAGGATAAGTGGTGAAGACGTGAAGCGAGGCACCTTTAGCCATCGCCATGCGGTTATTTACGACCAGAATACAAATGAACCCTATAACAGGCTTAGCCGCCTGGGTGAGAACCAGGGTACTACCTATATATACAATTCACTCTTGAGCGAATTTGCGGTATTAGGATTTGAATATGGTTATGCCATGGCGAATCCTAATAACCTGGTTATTTGGGAGGCCCAGTATGGCGACTTTGCCAATGGCGCCCAAACCATCATAGACCAATACCTGGTAAGTGCCGAACAGAAATGGGCTATTATGAATGGCTTAGTTATGCTCTTACCTCACGGTTATGAAGGCGGTGGCCCAGAGCACAGTAGTGCCCGCTTGGAACGTTTCCTTCAAATGTGTGCCGAAAATAATGTGGTTGTTACTAATATCACGACAGCAGCCAATTTCTTCCATGCTCTTAGGCGCCAGTTGAAATGGCAATTCAGGAAACCTCTGATTAATTTTTCACCTAAGGCCAACCTCAGGCATGTACGCTCCTACTCTCCAATGGAAGATTTTACCAATGGAGGTTTCAAAGAAGTAATTGATGATGCATTGATTACTGATGCTACATTAGTTAAAAGGGTATTGCTGTGCTCAGGCAAAATGTACTTCGACCTTAGCGAAAAACAAATTGCCGAAAAACGCCAGGATGTGGCCATCATTAGGTTAGAACAAATATATCCACTGCCCCACAAACAATTGGTAGCACTTAAAACCAAATATACCAATGCAGAATGGTTCTGGGTACAGGAAGAACCACGTAATATGGGTGCACTTACCTTCCTTATGATGAATATTGGCGACACACTTGGATCGCTAAAATATATTAGCCGCCCAGCAAGTGCGTCTACCGCCACTGGTTTTGCTAAAAAGCATACTATAGAGCAGAATGCATTAATAAATGAGGCTTTTAAAATGTAATGGTGATTGGTAAATTACCAAATCGAATAGTTCAGTAGCCCCGACCTTTAGGTCGCATTGCCTTTTTCCACTGTAGAAGCCGTCATAGCTAGACTCCCACAAAACTATCCAACACACCCTACAACCATTTGCGAACACTTATTAAAGAAGAGGTTTGACCTGCAACTTACAAAAAGTGCTGTTGCTAAGCAAATTGGGGTAAGTACTGGAACGTTAGCAAGCTGGGAGAAGGGAAAGGATACCCCAGATGCAGCAAATATGAAAAATGTCGTTCATTTCATTGGGGATGTCACCTTGAAAGAATGTATGTAATATCGGCAACACAGATTGAATAAGAGGAATCGGGCTGATAATACACATATCTAATCTTGGTTACTGCGTTCACTGGACAACCTTGATTACCAATACAATGGCATTATGCAGACCAACCAACTAAAACTGGTAACCGATAGTGCTACTGCTGTGTATGGGAATGATATACTCTATAATGTAGACAATGTACACCCACGCTATGCCTACGAT
>CANGSR010000379.1 GCA_947456055.1 Chitinophagaceae bacterium | reverse complement strand
CACATAATGAAGCTCTGCAATTCTCTTATCCATAAATAGGTATGTCTATTGAAATACAGGTACTGCAATAGGACTGTGCAATTGTTGAGTTTTTCTTACATGGCCTGTTCTCCTCTTCCAGAAAATTTCATCAGGCCACCTTTTTTCAAGTTGGTATTGGTGAGTATGCATTTCCTTATAAGTAGCTTGTGCGCTACAAATTAAAAAGTCATAAGCTATAAAAGAATCCTCTATGCCATCAAGTTTATCGGCTATAGCATGGCCTCCATAAAATCCGCCTTCCAGGGCAGAAGTCATTCCATAGCTAGAAAGGGGGTCATAAGAAATTGCAGCATCACCTACGGCAAGCCAGTTGTCACCATAGCTAACAGCAAGATTAGAGGTTGAGGCACTTTTATTTACTGGCAGGGTATGACCAATTATTTCAATTGCGTTAAGCATTTCTTTAACCATTTGGGTATTCATGGCTGCAGAATAAAAATAATCATAGTCAAGCATACTTTTGTCTAGCAAGTCAGCATCAGTCATAAAGGTTAGTACCAATCTGTTACCACTAAGGGGAGCTGAATACCACCATCCGTTAGGGCAGGCTTCTATAAAAGTATAATTAGGGCAATGATTACCATTAGTATAAAGACAAATACTTGTGCCCGTAAGGTTGTCGCTCCTATGCCTGCCATGTCCCAAGCTTTTGGCAATTCTAGATGATTTGCCAGTAGCATCTACCAGAATGTTGCATTTTAAAACGCTATAGGAACCCGTCTCGTTTTTAACATTTACAGTCCAGTATCCATCATCTTCATTACAATCAATTATTCGGGTGCCTTCCATCCAGTCGATTCCCTCATTAATCACCATTTCTTTTAGCTGTTGTTCAAAATAGGCCCTATCCAGATGCCAACCATTAGCATGATGGGTAGCTAAAAAGCTCTTCTCGGTATAATCGGCTGAACCCCAAGCCATTCTGTTGCCATAGCTTACCAGGTGTTTATTACTTTGCAGTAGTTGTTCGATACCCAGCTTTTTGAAAAGGGGTAGGGCATTAGGAGGAATCGTTTCACCTACTTTAAATTTAGGGTGCATTTCAGCTTCTATAACCAGGCATTTTATACCCCTGGCATTGAGGCTTAAAGCGGTGGCGGCACCTGCCGGGCCACCACCTGCTATTATTACTTGGATATTCTTTTGATTAGAGTTCATTTCTTCTGAATGTATGGAATTTACGTTTGGCTACTACAGGAGTTTCAGCAGTGCCCATTAATAATTTTGGTTTCAATTCAGGGTCGGATGCACTTACAGGTAATACATGCTCCGCAATTTTCACCTGGGTAAATGTTGGGTCAGTTTCATAATCTTCCCTTTGTGTCTCCACCCAGAATTTTACAGGCAGCCAGTTACCATTTATTTGGGTACCAGGTTTTATTGGGTGTTCGGCAATTATACCCAGTTCATGCCATCTGGATACCATTGCGTTAATCCTCGCCTGGTTTTGTGTGCTAAAGTCACGAAGCCAGTTTTGCCTGTAGTCAAAATGCTTTAACCTTTGTGGTACATTCATATTTGTATCAGAAAGGCGCTCAAAGCTATCTTGAGACAAAATATAATTAGGCACCCTTGCCGACCAGAAGGAAGGTAAAGTGAGGTAGTAGGATGGGGTATAGCCCGACAGGCAGCTAGCCTCATCAGTTTGCCATGGCACTCCAAGCCACCTTGTTAATGATCCAGGCCCGCTACCGTCAATAGGACCACCGGCACCCAATGCTATTTGTTGTGATAATAATGGCCCGTAATTATCGGATGGGCTTTCGTTAAACGGTAATACCTTAATCCTGAAAGCTGATTCCCAGAAAATCAAATTCCTGAATGGCCAGGTGATTTCAATACCGGGATGGAATGGGCCACCCAGGCACTCTTCAAGCGGGGCTTTAATCAGACAGGCTACCTGTTGTTCAGGTGATAGTTGGTCAAAAGGCTTTTCTTCAGGAATATGCCCGGTTACAAATTCACCCTTTGCCCATAATTCCATCATTCTATATTGAGTATGGGTAAGAGGTAGATCTACGTTGGGTTTGCCCGGATAATCATTAAATGCATCACCATAGAAGGGTGGGATTTTTGCAGGCTCATAAAATTTACCCTCCGGTTTGCGGTACCAATGCCAAACCCTTTCCCTTACTTCACGTGGTGATTTAGGGTCAGCAAGTATTCCAACCAATTCTTTTTGCGTAAAATCACTTGGTGAATTTTGCCCGAAAAGGAAATAAAAGCCGCCATTTACCCATTGTGTTTGCACAGTGCGCTCAAGTATAGGGTAGATGTGCTCGTAAAAAGAGATTTGGTCGGGGAATTTCATCCAGTTATTTTCTGACTGGATATATAAATCGCTAACCACATCATACATTGTAACCACAGCAAACAGACCCTGGCCGAAATTAGGTGGTGTAACTGCCACCATAGCTGGTTTAGCCTCAAATTCTTTGCCCTCATAATGTACTGTAGCATAAATTGGTCCGTCTGATACATCATCATGCCATCCATCATTATTGGCAAAGGTTATTGCCGGCTCATTATTTAGAGAAGCCGAATGGCCATCACCACCAAAGACCATTAACCTGCCTTCGTCGTCGGTCCTTACCTCACCCAATGGGACTTCAATGTCAAGAAATTTCCCTCCTGTAAATTTATATGCTTCACCTGAAACAGATGCTCCACTTATTTCCCTTGGCCCGGGGTCGATAATCAATTGTTTGCGATCATCACCGGCTATTGATACATTCCTGAAACCACCAGGGATGGCCAGAACAGGTAAGTCAAGTGCATTATTAAATTGGTACCAGCCAGCCTTTCTATTGGCAACATGCACTTTCCAGGTAATGCTGGCTCCATTTCCCATGTTGAGCTCCTTTACAACCTTTCCGTCGGTATCAAGGCCATAAATTCGGAAAAGGGCTACTTGTTTTTTTACTTTCCCATCACCATCTTTATAGCCACCTTTGGCCACCGGCGCCTTGCCTGGTATATCTGATGCAAGGTAATATTCTGTAGAATTACCTACTCTTGATATCCCTAATGGTGGGTAAATGGCCACCTGTGTTATTATATTATCGCTCATGGAAGCTGTTTTTAGTAAGTGATTTTACAATTTTGGATAAAAGTATAATTGATAAATCACCTCCACAACGTGAAAAAGACCATAAGTATACGTGAAAAAGACCCTATTGTCTTATTTTAACATATGCTTCACTAGTAAAATCACAAAAGCATATTGGATAATAATTGACGAATAGGCATGTATTTATTATAATGAAAACCAGCCTACACACTACTCAATTATTTGAATTGTGTGTAGGCTGGTTTATTTTATACCAATTGGTATGTTCTAATTATCGTTTAATCAGAATCCTATTTTTTAATTCTTGTGGTTCTCTGGCTGTTCCAATTGGGTACTTACTCTGGTAAGTGAATTTATTAAATTCATCTATTTGCTCCTTTGACATTGATGCAATTTTTTCTGATACAATCCAGGTAACACCTTCACTATAGCATGGTGTGGTTAAAGAGCCAGCATAGTTCCAATAAGTCTTGAATTCTTTTGCCCAATCGCCTGGTACAAGTTTACTGAAATCTACAGAATCTTGTTTACGAGCGGTATCTGTAACCATTTTATTAAATACAGGCCATAATTCACCTGCAAATTTATTACTGTCCTTACCACCATTGAATACAACTCCGAATACAACCAGATTGGATTTCATATCGGCATTCTGATAAATGAAATGCACCTCCATGTTAGATTCATTGTTTTCCTTGGGTATAATATGTTCACTTTTACGATGGAAGTGAAACTTAATCAATTTGAATACTACTCCATTAAGTTTTATTGAATTTTCATCCGACGGATTATTTAGGTTAACTGAAAAATTGGCAAAACTATCACCATGCGAAGCATCAGTAATGCAGGTAACCGGAGTAGGGCCCCCCTTAGATTTTATTGTAATTAACTCACTTCCTGCTTTTATTGAATACTGTGTGTATTTTGTAATATCAATAGGAGATTGATTTGTACCTACTTGATCATAACACGGGTTAGAACCACTACCGCATCCGTGAGATTCATGCGATTCAGCTTTGTGTTCTGCAACTGCCACATGTGTGGTGTCAGTTTTATTCTCGGTATTTTCAGCTGCTTTTTGTCCGCAACTTTGGATAAATAATGCACTAACTAATAGAATAGCTATCAATAGTTTGTTGGTGTTAATCTGTTTCATATAGTTGAATTTGGGTCAAATATATAAAATGGGATTTTGGAATTAAAGCGTAGTAACAAATAAATAATCAAATATATTCTTTATTGCATTTACATCTTTTATATGCAATAAGCAGGAAGAGGTTAAAACTAAGTTTTAACCTCTTCCTGCTTATTTATCTTGAATATATATTGAAGCTTTACTTCATGCCTGTTTTTCTTTCCAACTTCATGGCACTCTTGTTCATATCATTAATGATATTTACCGTCTCTGCTATGTATATGTTTTGGCTGATATTCTTTAACCACTCCTTGTTTTTGTTTATAGATGAACTATCAACGTTGATACGGGCCAGGTCCATTTTAGTATTGGTGACATCTAGTTTCACTGATTGTTTCAATAGATCATCAAATTTTTTCGACCTTTCATTTGCCTCTGCCTGGTATTTGCGGTATTTAGTCTCGTTTAGTGATACCTTATTGTCCTCTCTTTTTTTCTTAGTGT
>CANGSR010000378.1 GCA_947456055.1 Chitinophagaceae bacterium | reverse complement strand
TGTAGCCTCCTGTGCACCTACCCCTATTTTAGCACCCCGTAGCGGGTGCGGCATTTTTTTTTGGGTAATTTAGGGCTTGGGGAAGATGAAGACGTTCGGAGAACGGGTTTTATTGGCAGTTCCGGATGTCCCTGTAGGAACATCCGGAACAACAGGGAGTACATTCAGTAAAGCATATTTTGAGGTTGCTTCGGCAGCAGAAAAAGCTGCCTCGCAATGACGCGCAGGGGGGAATGGTGATGCGGGAAAAGCCCAATAGCATTCCACCAGATGAATGGTGCTAACGCCACAACTGCCCAATAGCAGCAGAATAGCTTGGACAATAATCCTTTTTTTGAGGAAATTTATAATGTTATTAAGGATGTTGTCTCAAACCTAATTCGAGACAACATATCAAAAAATCTTAATTCTTCCCCAATACCAATTCTTCCTTCAGGAAAATACCTGTATAGCTTTCTTTAATGGCTGCGATATCCTCGGGGGTGCCACTGCCTATCATGCGGCCACCACCGCCGCCACCTTCGGGGCCCATATCTATTACGTAATCGGCTACTTTTATTACATCCATATTGTGTTCTATCACCAGGATGGTATTGCCACGGTCTACCAGTCGGTTGAGGACCAGGAGCAGGTGCCTGATATCTTCGAAATGGAGGCCTGTTGTGGGTTCGTCTAGAATGTATATGGTTTGTCCGGTATCACGTTTAGATAGTTCGGTGGCTAGTTTCACCCTTTGGGCTTCGCCGCCACTAAGGGTCACGGCACTTTGGCCAAGGGTCACATAGCCCAGGCCCACATCCTGCAGGGTTTTTACCTTGCGGTGCAGGTAGGGTACATTGATGAAAAACTCTACTGCCTCGTCAACATTCATATTCAGCACATCGAATATCGACTTGCCCTTATACCTAATCTCCAAGGTTTCACGGTTGTAGCGGCGGCCATTGCAGGTTTCGCACTGCACATATACATCGGGCAGGAAATTCATTTCTATCACCCTCATGCCTCCTCCCTGACAGGTTTCGCACCTGCCGCTCTTTACATTGAAGGAGAACCTGCCCGCTGTATAGCCCCTTATTTTAGCCTCGGGTACCTGCGAGAACAATTGCCTGATTTCATTAAAGAATCCGCAATAGGTAGCAGGGTTGCTGCGGGGTGTGCGGCCTATGGGGCTTTGGTCTATTTCTATTACCTTATCGATATGCTCCAGACCCTCGATTTTGGCATAGGGCATGGGAGCTTGTTTGTATTGGGGGTAGCAATGCTTGGCGAGGATAGGGTAGAGGGTCTCATTGATGAGGGTACTCTTGCCGCTACCTGATACCCCGCTTACACATATAAAGGTGCCGAGGGGGAGTTTGATACTTACATTTTTGAGGTTATTGCCTGTGGCACCTGTGAGTATCAGGTCTTTGCCATTGCCTTTGCGGCGCTCCAGGGGTACTTCTATTTGTAGGGTATGATTCAGGTATTTTGATGTGGTGGTATCTTGTAGCAATACCTCGGCAGGTGTACCCGCACTTACTATGCGCCCACCATGGAGGCCCGCTGCGGGGCCTATGTCTATGAGGTGGTCGCTTGCCAGCATAATGTCCTTATCATGCTCAACCACCAATACCGAATTGCCGCCATCCCTTAGGTTTTTAAGGGCCTTTATCAGTTTCATGTTATCACGCTGGTGCAGGCCTATACTAGGTTCATCCAATATATAGGTAATGCCTGTGAGCTGAGAACCTATCTGAGTAGCCAGCCTTATTCGTTGCGACTCACCACCACTCAGGGTGCGGGTGGCACGGTTGAGGGTGAGGTAATGCAGCCCCACATCGAGCAGGAAATGGAGGCGGTCTCTAATTTCTTTAAGGATGTCTTTGGCTATCTGGTTTTGTTTATTGCTCAGCCTTGATTCTACATTGGTGAACCATACCATCAATTCCTGTAGCGACCTGTTGCTTAGTTCGGCAATGTTCTGGTTGTCGAGTTTGAAGAAGAGGCTCTCTTTTTTAAGGCGGGCCCCATTACATTCGGGGCAGGTATTTAGCACCATAAAGCTTTCGGCCCATGTGCGCACCCCTTCAGACCCGGTTTCATTAAACCAGCGCAGCACCATATTTACAATGCCTTCGTAGTTGTGCTGGGTTACCTCATCGGTGCCGCCGGCAAGGTTGTCGGTATACGATTGGGTCTCGTCATTTACATAGGTAATCAGACCTTCCTCATTACCATAAAGCAAAATATTCAGTCCCTTTTGCGGTATGTCTTTCAGCGGTTTGTCAAGCGGTATTTTGTTCTTTTTAGCCAATACCGTAGCCATTTTGAATGCCCAGGCATCACGCTCGCCACCCAATGGGGCTATACCCCCATCGTTAATTGACTTGCTCATATCGGGCATTACCTCGGCCATGTTCACCTGATAGATGTTGCCCAGACCCTTGCATTTGGGGCATGAGCCATATGGTGAGTTGAAGGAAAAAGTGTTAGGTGAGGGCTCCTCATAACTTAGCCCGGTTTCTACGCACATTAGTTGCTTGCTGTATTGGCTTAGTGCATTGGTGTCGGCATCAACTATAAAGAGGAGGTCCTTACCCATTTGCAACGATTTCTGTATGCTTTGGCTAAGCCTGCTAAGGCCTTCGGCGCTTACCAGCACTCTGTCAACCACCAGTTCTATATCGTGGATCTTATAACGGTCCAACTGCATGCGCTCCTTAAGTTCGGTAACCTCACCATCTATGCGCACCTTGAGGTAGCCTTGCTTACGTAGCTGTTCGAATAGTTCACGGTAATGCCCTTTACGGCCCCTTACTATTGGAGCCAGTAATAATATCTTGCGGTCGGCGAAGTTTTGCAGCACATGGGCCACAATTTCCTCCTCGCTGAACTTGGTCATTATTTTGCCGGTGTTATATGAATATGCGTCAGCCACACGTGCATAGAGCAGGCGCATAAAGTCATAAACCTCGGTAACAGTTCCAACAGTAGAGCGGGGATTGCGGTTGGTGGTTTTTTGCTCTATGGATATTACAGGCGATAGGCCCGAGATTTTGTCAACATCAGGCCGGTCGAGGTCGCCCATGAATTGGCGGGCATAGGCAGCAAAGCTTTCCATATACCTGCGCTGCCCCTCGGCAAAAATGGTATCGAATGCCAGTGAACTTTTGCCACTGCCACTGATACCGGTGATTACCACCAGCTTATTCTTAGGTATGCTAACATCAATATTCTTGAGATTGTGCACCCGTGCCCCGGTCACTTCTATGCAGCCGCTATCTACAGGTTTAGCCATAATATCCTTACTCATCTTAGGTGCAATTTACGCATGAATTTCGGGATTGGTGATTATGGGGTGATAGATGGGGATTTTTTGTGAGGGGAGGGTCTAAATCTAATATAATGCACTATTGACGATGTGTTCGACCAAAGCATCTACAAATTGTCGCCTAACCTTGTTTCTTATTTTGTTATTTACGATATGGGTTGGTAGTATATAGGTTATTAAATGGCATCTTGCTTCTGAATAAGCTTTGCTATTTGGATTAACCAGCATATTGCTTGTAATCTCAAATGAATATTTGTCACTATATTGTTGTGAGGTTAGCATAACAACTAAATAGCAATCATCATCATAAAATACTTCATTATTTGAAATAATTATAGCAGGGTGATTTAAAACACGTCCATCTGGGGGTAGTCCAAGATTTACTTCTACAATATCACCTCTTGTAAATGCCATTTAGTGCAGGTTTTTGGAAATGTTATGTAAAGCTGCCGCTCTGGATACAGCCGCTAGACCATTCTTTATTTCTTTCCCAGTTGGTGCAATTGGAATGCCTGAAGTACAAGATATGTGTAGTATAGACTTCAATTTGTAAAGGCATTTTAAAGCATATTGGAATAGCTCTTTTAGCTTTTCATTGTTGTGGTAATTAGCCTGGTAAAGGTTGTCATCAATTTCAATAAATTGGGCAATCACTTTTTGCACTTGTAGTGATAGTGCAGCTATTTCAGGTTTTGATAGTTCAGATATATGGTAGTTATAGCCCTCCAGGATAAGAATAAAGTCAGTTATTTTTTCGCACAAAGCATCAAACTCTCCAATTTGTAGCTTTAGGCTAATGTCATTGGCTTGTTCTATTATTTGTTCAGCTTTTTTGTTGATGTCAAGGGTAAGTAGCATAGACTATTGTTATTTGACTAATTATCGAATCTCCATGAGCGCACCAATTCAACATCTTTAGTTATGTCATCTAAGGGTGGAGGATTGTTTTCGGCCTTCTTCCTTATTTCATTGATAAATTTTAAGAAATCATCATCCTTTTCTTCTAGTATAGTAATCAGCTTTAAATCAGCCAGGTTTTGTAAAATCTGACCAGCTATAGCATTGTTTATCTCAATATACATACTGTTCATTCATCAAATTTAGCAAGATTGATTTATATCTGCAAAAAAGTGTTGAGATAGTGGTTTGAATTCTTCATCTCGCCTGAAAAATTTGTGCATCAATCAAGGAACTATTGTCAGCAGCGAAACCGTCAGACCGCGGAAAACTGTGCTGATGGTTTCTTATTTCGTGCATAAATTTATCATGCGAGTAGTATTAGCAATATACCAATCCCGCCCACACCCGCCATATCCCCAATTAGACCTACCTTTACAACATTAATTAATATAAATGTCAAAAAGTACAAAGAAAAAAAGTGGAGTACATGATCCGGAAAGGGAAAGCTTTACCGGCAGACTGGAAGTGACGAGGAGCGGAATGGGTTTTGTAATAG
>CANGSR010000377.1 GCA_947456055.1 Chitinophagaceae bacterium | reverse complement strand
GGCCTATTTCTATATTTTTCCTGCAAGAGATTCGATAGCTGATTGTAATTTTTCATCATTCATCGATTCGGCTAAGAGATTCAACACAGCTTTGTAATATTCGGGTGGCTGTGGTTGCGGATTCAATTCAACAAACCTTCCATTTTCCCACGGGTTTGGGCCAGGCCAGGGGAATGGGAAGTGAATGGGAATGTGTATAGGACTTGGGCAGATATCGTCAACATCAAAATTCACTTCTTTAATTGCAATTAAATACAATTTTTCACTAAAACCATGGATTTCCCTTTTCATCACCGGATTTTTGATGTTAGCAGAAAGTGATTTCATTACTTGGGCTGCTATCACTTTCCTGGTACCCACCGAGTATTTGGGCCCCATGGGGTAAATGAAATCATACATTTCAGGTTTTAATTTTGCAGCAAGATAAAGCTGCAAGGAGATATTATGTAGCATAAAAATTATTGATAAAATGCCTACTCTATACCCTTTTCGGCTAGTGGGTGCCTACTCTTTTACGGATTTTCTGCATACTCCTGAATACTTTTTCCGGATAGTATTTGCAACTAGATTTACAGACATTCGAAATGCTGGTACAAATTTCCTAAAGATTGGATTGGTACACTAGCGTTAAATAACGGTATAAAAACCGTTGATAAACGGTAATTATAGTTCTTTAATATTCTACAATATGAGTCAGCAGGCAATCACGAAAAATATTGGACAACCCAATAATTAAACCTGCATTTTACTTTTTGAGTAACTTGCAGTCAAATTAGCCAATGCATAGCCACAACCATCATCACGACCATGGGCATAGCCACCATAGTGGCCATGATGGGCACCATCACCACCATGTGAGCCCTGGTGATGTGGCTAAAGGTGCATTTATTGCAGGTATTGCCCTTAATGGCATTTATGTAATAGTGCAGGTAATAGCCGGATTCTATACCAACAGTATGGCCCTATTGGCAGATGCAGGCCATAATCTTAGTGATGTGGCAAGCCTGGCGCTTTCACTTATCGCCTTCAGGCTTGCTAAGATGCGGCCTACACGATCTTTTACCTATGGTTATAAGAAAAGTACCATTTTGGCTGCCCTTACCAATGCGGTAGTATTGTTGGTGACAATTGGTATGCTGGGTTATGAATCAGTGCACAGGCTTTTTCATCCTCATCCTGTGGAAGGTGGTATGGTGGCCTTAATAGCAGGATTGGGTATAGTGATTAACCTGGGCTCAGCAATGCTGTTTTTCAGAAGTAAGGACCACGATCTCAATACCAGAGGTGCTTTCCTGCACTTGCTTACCGATGCGATGGTTTCATTGGGAGTGGTTGTTTCGGGTGTGATCATCAAGTATACCAATTGGTATTGGCTGGATGGTGCAGTGAGCATTGCCGTATTGATTACCATACTTATAGGTACCTGGTCCTTGCTCATGGGTAGCCTGCGGATGTCGCTTGATGCCGTGCCTGCTGATGTGGAACCAGCTGAAATAGAAAAGGTAATTCTGAACATGGCGGGAGTGGAAAGTGTGCATCATATGCATATATGGGCAATGAGCACCACCCAAAATGCTATGACCACCCATTTGGTGCTTAGTGAAACCCTCAGTTTTGATGAAAAAATGAAATTGGTGCACGAGATAAAACACGAATTGTTACATAATAATATCCACCACGCTACAATAGAACTGGAGTCCGCAGCCATGCCATGCGGTGAGGAGGGGTGCTAATTTTTTTAATTAATGAATTTGCTGTTTATATAATAGCTATTCGTAGTCCTTTTTGTGTTGGTTGTATTAGCTGGATTTCTAACTAATGATATCAACATTTTAATGACTACATCGGTAATATTATTGAGTGTAAACCAGATTACCTATATAAGATTTGTTCGTTTATTTGGTAAACCTGAACTAAGTATATTTTGAAAGTAGCGAACATAGAACTATTGCGGCGAGAAGTAACAGAATACATCAATCGCTCTGATGAAAGAATGCTAAGGGCTGTATATGCATTATTGGAGGCAGGCAATACAATTCCACATGAAGAAATGGTAAAAATGTATAGCAAATGGCTTAACTAGTAAAAATCGAAGTTGAATTTCTTCAAATAACAAACTACCCCATCCCCCCAATCTCCTCCTCACTAAGCCCGGTAAGTTTAGCAATTTTAGGAATACTCATACCATCTTCGAGCATGCTTCTGGCAATTTCTATTTTCTCTAGCTTTACCTTTTCATCGGCATATTTTTCTTTGGCCTGCTCGCCCATTTTTATACCCTTATCTATTCCGGCCAATTCGCCTTCCAGATATTTGGTACTCATGAGGCTTTGGTTGTCGCGCCAATTGGCAAGGTCGGCTTCATACTCACGCATGGCCTCTTTGCTTAGTTTCAATTTATCCAGTTCCTTTTTGGCCTCAAGTAACCCTTTAGCAGTGCTGCCCTCCTTTACCTCTTCGTTTTTTAAGAAATTAATCCATTCATCAAGGGTATTACGGGAAACATTATCGAACTTATTTATTTTAAGGATGTAGTATTCAGGGTATATCCGCTCTATATGGTCGGCATTGAAGATTTTCTTTTCCTGGTCTGATAGTGATAATTTATCATTATTATGTATGCCAAAAAAGCTTGTGAAACCATGATAAACATAATCATCGCCATGCCCCAGATTGAAGTAGACAATATTTACAGAGATAATCTTTTTGATTTTACTGTAAAGCATCCCTTCAGCCATATTATCGACTACCAATTTGGAAGGACTAGATAACACCCGTCTCATAAAATCGTACGAATAATTGCTTTGAATTTCAATTATTATTGATTCATCTTTAGAATTGTTTACAAGGACAACCAGATGATTCATATTATTATCAATGCTCACCTTATTAGTTCCATTTTCCAGAATACTTTCAATAGTTATGTCCGCACACAAAAGTTCACTTAAAAATCCCTCCAGAATGCTAAAGTTCGCATTACTCCGCAACATCCTTTTTATGGCCCAGTCGAATCGGATAGCGTTTACCATTTTATGAAAATATTTACTGTACAAATGTAAGTAAGAAAATTATCTACGAAAATTTGCACTTAATCCTGATACACTTAATCACTTAACTTTGCCCCTCACACAGCAGCAATGCAAATCCCCTTAAAACAGAAATTTAAAAAGCATTTCAAAAAAGCTGCACTCTATTGCCTGGGGATGGTGGTGGTATTTCTGCTTATAGACTGGATAAGCCCTGTAAATACACAATTGCACTTTGCACCCATAGTAGAGGCTAATGATGGTACGGTATTGCATGCCTATATAGCCCGTGACCATCAATGGCGCATTAAGACACGGCTAAATGAAATTACCCCCGAACTACGAAAGGCTATTCTGTTTAAGGAAGATAAACATTTCAAAGCCCATTTTGGTATCAACCCAATGGCGGTGGGCAGGGCGGTTGTCAATAATATCTTTAAACTGAAGCGCACATCAGGGGCCTCAACTATTACCATGCAGGTGGCACGGTTACTAGACCCTAAGCCCCGTACCTATATCAATAAGTGCATAGAAATGTTTAGGGCCACGCAGTTGGAACTGCATTATACCAAGGATGAAATACTGCAATTGTACTTTAACCTTGTGCCTTATGGGTCTAATATACAGGGAGTAAAGGCGGCATCGCTATTTTATTTTAATAAAACCCCTGACCAATTGTCGCTGGCTGAAATAACTGCACTCAGCATTATCCCCAACAGGCCCAACTCGCTGGTGATGGGTAAGGACAATGATAAAATAGTTGTGGCACGGAATAAATGGTTGAAGCGGTTTGATGAGGGTAGCCTCTTTCCTAAAAGCGTGATTAATGATGCACTACACGAACCACTGAATGCCTATAGGCATAGTGCGCCGAATGGAGTGCCGCAATTTGCCTACCGGATAAGGGGTAGCGCACCGGGGGCACTGGAAATAAAGTCAACCCTTGATGCCAAGGGGCAGCAAAAGGCCGAAGAGATAGTGACCAACTATATGAACCAAATGAAGATGCACAACATCAACAATGCATCGGTGCTGGTGGTGGATAATAAGACCCATAAGGTAGTGGTTTATATAGGTTCGTCGGATTTTGCTGATAGGTTTCATTTTGGGCAGGTAGATGGGATAAGGGCATTGCGCTCGCCGGGCAGCACTTTGAAACCCCTGCTATATGGCGTTTCATTCGACAGGGGACGAATTACACCTAAGACAATAATTGCTGATGTACCCATAAATATAAAAGGCTATTCGCCCGAAAATTACGATAGGATGTTCAGGGGTAATGTGACAGTGGAGTATGCCCTGAGCAACTCGCTCAACATCCCCGCTGTAAAATTATTGGAACTGGAAGGCGTAGGGAATTTTTCCAATATCCTTACACAGGCAGGGTTTACATCTATACAGAAAAACAAAAATAAAATAGGGCTATCACTCATATTGGGTGGATGTGGGGTGAGACTGGAGGAACTTACTGCCTTGTATAGCTCATTTGCAAATGATGGTAAGTACTTCCCTTTGCAATACATAGCCGAGGATAGTACTAAGGGGGAGAAGAAGAAAACTGCAGCAAAATCAAATGATTCTGCCGCCCTAAATAATGTTATTCTCTCCCCTTCTGCCAACTTTATGCTTACCAAGGTATTGTCGGAACTGCATAGGCCCGACCTGCCCAATGCCTATGACGAAGCCAGGGGAATACCTAAAATAGCATGGAAAACCGGCACCTCATATGGGCGTAAAGACGCATGGAGTGTAGGGTATAATAAACATTACACCATAGGTGT
>CANGSR010000376.1 GCA_947456055.1 Chitinophagaceae bacterium | reverse complement strand
TGATAAGGATTTTTATACCATTGATACCAATAATATAGGTAAAGGCCTTAGGGATTTGCTAGTTAAATATCCCGACTTCCTGAATTACTACCTTGATACACTAATGGACTATCGTATTCATGGCGATTTCAGCGATTCAAATAAAACACTAACAGATAGCCTGAAACCATTTATCACCTATAAAGATTTCACCCAACTAAGGGATACGATATTGAAGTATTATCCCGATAGTAAAGAAATAGATGCCGCATTACTTAAAGGCTTTAAGCTAATGAAATTCTATTTCCCTGGTTATTCCATTCCTAGAATCTTCTACCTTGATATGGAATTAAGAAATTTCCCGGTATTCCCAATAGATACTTCAACCCTATGTATAGGTTTAGATTGGTTCCTGGGACCACAATTTCCTCACTATGCATCAGTAGGGGTACCATCATATATGGGTAAACATTTCACTAAATCTTATTTACCTGTATCAGTATTCAGTGCTTTATATTTATCCAGGCATCCACTAGTTACCGAAGACCATACATTATTAGACCTGATACTGCAGAAAGGAAAAGAATTATACTTTATACATAAAATCCTACCAAAAACCCCTGACTCAGTATTGTTCGGTTTCACCCAGAATCAAATTGATTGGTGTAATACCAACGAAGCCAATATCTACAATTTCTTTATCCACCAAAAGCTTTTATATAGCAAGGACCAGCACAACACCATACAATATATTCATGATGGCCCATTTGCAGCGGGTCTCGAGTCTGTTACTGACCCTGTAAAAAATAGCCCCGGAAATATTGGCACCTGGTTGGGATACAAAATAGTTAGAAACTATATGGCCTTGCACCCCGAAGTATCTTTAGAGCAATTGATAACCAACAAAATAGACGCCCCAAGACTTTTGGATGAAGCAAAATACAGGCCAAAATAATATAAATTGTACTTTATAGTCAAGTTGGTCAACCTAAATTAATTCTAAAAAATCGGAAGAAATATTTGTCCAGAATTTGTAAGTAGGTAAAAACTATTAAAATTTGCACAATGAAACGTTTAGTACTGTCTGTTGCAATGCTATCATTTGCACCCACAAATATTAATGCTCAAATTACCAAAGTAGATGACGTTAAAAAATCATTAGAAACAACTAATAGGGATACAATTGCCTGGGCACATGGCGGGGTATTTAATATAGGTATGAATGAAGGATTCCTGCACAATTGGTCGGCAGGTGGTGAGTTAGCTTCAGTTACTATTAATGGTATTTTCAGTGGTCACCTCGACAGGCTACATTACCGGCTTATCTGGAGTAATAACCTGGATATCAACTATGGTCTTACCTATGCTTATTCTACCTCATTCATACCCCACAAAACAGATGACAGGATAGACTTCACTTCGAAGTACGGTATCAGGATAGACTCCTCTAAGAGGTTCTATTTTACCGGACTATTTAACTTAAAAACACAGTTCACTAAAGGTTATGATTATACCTTAGCCGACTTTAGGGCCAAACCTACTTCCGATCTTTTTGCTCCTGCGTACTTTACAACAGCCTTAGGGGTAGAATTCAGAAAAGGTAGTGATGTAAGTGTATTCTTTTCACCCTTAGCCGGTCGTTTGACAGTAGCCGACAGAAAGTATACCATCCTTACCGCACAAGGTGCATTTGGTATCCCTTATGGCAAAACCCAATATTACCAGTTTGGTGCTTATTTCTCAGGACGTGATCAATTTAACCTGGGTAAAAAAACCATCTACAAAATGCGCTTAGATATTTACAGCAACTATCTGGCAAAAGACTCTAAAGATGACACAGGCAAAGTAATAAAGACCGATAACCCTGCAAATATTAGTTTATTGTTTGATAATTTAATCTCTTGGAAAATAACGAAGTCGTTAAATATCACTTTCGGTGCCACCTTCATTTACGATAATAATTTCCCATACCTAAAAACCTATAAGGATTCGAAAACACAGCAAATAGTAGATAAAGATGATCCGGGTAGGAACCTGGGATGGTTACAAATCAAACAAATTTTCGCATTGGGTCTTGAATATAAATTCCGGTAAGTCCAGGTAGGAAATATTTGACTTAGTAGGCCTTGATATAATCGTAATTGTTGAAATTACTAGGACATTTATAGGTAGTAAAGTGGAAAGACACACTTAGGATAGCCATAATGTACTGGTCATAACTACTGGTATTACCCCTTTGCTTACCAATACGGCCTAATGGAGTGTTTGGAGTTACTTCAACCGACCTGTCCTGCAATGCCGCTGCTACAGAACCTACAGGAAACCTACTTTTTCCCACATATGTACTACTCACATCATCAAGATAATCGGTAGTAGACAAACGATCGGCAATTTCAAAAGTTACATTTACACCTCTGAACAGCCAGGCTTTTACACCAATGCCAATGGGAAAGCATGGGCTAATGTTTTGGTATTTCCTACCTGCAAAACCAACAAACTGCCCTTCGGTACCTTGTGGTTTTAAAGAATATTGCTGACCCTGGTAGGTTGTTTTCGGATCATAATAGAACATGCCTATACCGCCTGTTAGATAAGGAGTAACACGGTAGTACCTATCGCCGGTAATAAACTTGAAGAAATTAAACTCAGCCTGGAAAGACATTTCATAAATATCACTCTGGAAATTCAGGTTCCTGATTTTTTCATAGGGGTCTGAATTGTATTTATCATCATACCCAACATGGGTAAAGTTGCCCATTAACTTAAGGGAGATATAATTATTCATGTGCCGGCGCATATAAATACCCCCGGCAGGTGCTATAGAATGAAACCCGTAATTATCATTTAAATCGCCAAAATATTGTGATGCACCGAAATTTACGCCAAGTTCCATCCTTGTAAGGTATGATTGACCAGCTGCATCAATGCCTGATATGCCTGCTAACAATAGAATTACTAGAAAAAAACGATTCATTTAACCTTTAACAACGAAAACCAGATTCATTTATTGCCTGCAAAATAAAACAAAAGAAAGATTTTTTTGTAATCACCTATTTGGGAATGCTGCGCAATATTTAAAAATGAAAAGAGGCCGGAATAAACCGGCCTCTTTTAAAATCTATTATTCAATATCTACTACTCAACTACGAAATGGAATACTGAAGTTTCAGAACCACTGCGAACATTAAGCAGATACATACCTGGAGCAACTGAATTACTTAACTGAACCTGCTCACTGATATTACCACCTGCTGCAGTTACTTTGTTTGAATAAACAACCTGGCCTAGCATATTAGTAATTTCAAGAGTAACTGTAGCATCAACTGATGAACCTACAGAACCCTTTATGGTGAAGATACCCTTATTAGGATTAGGAACAATTGAAAGGTCGTTGATAGAAGCAACCTGTGCTACACCTACATTAGCAACCCTAACTGTAGCGCAATGACTAACTCCTTCGCTGCTTCCACAATCGTTATGACTAACGATAGTACAGCAAACGTTATCGCCATTTACAAACTTGTCGCTGGTAAAAGTAGCATTGTTCTCACCTGCTACCATTGCACCATTTACATACCATTGATAAGTAACATTAGGAGCTGAATTAGTAAGATTTGCAGATAAAGTAGCACTATGGCCTACTACAATTGTTCCGTTAGCACCAGAAATATTAAACTCAGGAACTGCAGGAGCATCAATTGCCATAACTACACTATTACTTAATACGAAAGTCTCAGTACGGCAAGTGAAATTACTTGTCAAAGCACATGAGATAGCATCACCCTGTGCAGGCACGTAAGTATATGTAGGAGAAGTACTAACAGTAGCACCATCTTTCTTCCATGCATAACCCGGAGTAGTACCACCAAATGTAGTTGCAGCACTGTAAGTAACTGATGTTCCAGGACAAACTGTAGCACCTGTATTTGCAGAAACAACGATTGTTGGTGTTTCATTAGGATTAACTGTAGCTACTATTGTTCTTGTTACTACTGCTGGACTAGCACACAATGCATCACTAGTCAATACAACCTTTACATTATCAAGATTTGTTGGTACGTAACTATAAGTAGCACCATAACCTACTGAAGTTCCACCTACGAACCACTCGTAATGAGGAGATACACCACCGTTTACTGCAGCAGCAGTATAGTTGGCAACTGAACCTTCACATACAGCACCTGTACCTGAAGTAATTGCTACTGAAGGCACAACTGATGGATTGATAATAACAGTTGTACTACCTGTCATATTACTGCTACAATGTGTCAAAGTATCAGTAGCCCTAACATAATAGGCACCAGCACCAGTATAAGCTCCTAAATCAAGAGCCGCACCTGTACCTGCCCAGAAGCCACCTACAATACCTGAAGTACCACTAACCTGGTAGTTTACAAATATCTGGGAACCAGTAAGACCAATATGAACCCCTGTTCCACCTTCGCAATAGTTACCACCACCTGTAACAGTATAAACAACTGGCAGAGGATTAGCAGTTACTGCAGCACTAGAAGCCATCATATTGATACAACCATGTGAAGAAGTAGCTTTAACAGTATAGTTGCCAGTAACTGTCTGGTAACCAAAATCAATTGCAGCACCTGTTGCTGGCATTGTAGATACCAATACAGTACCATTCCACAATTGGTAAGAAACACCAGAAACATTAGAACCACTTAACCTTACATCTGCACCAGGCTCGCCAGCGCAGAAGCTACCACCACCAGTTACAGTATACATAGATGGGAGTGGATTAACTGTTAAATTCACAGTATTAGCCATTGTAGTATGGCAACCAGTAGAATTGTTAGTACCAATAATAGAATAAATGCCATTACCAGTCTGTGTGCCAAAATCAATAGTAGAACCAGTACCCAAT
>CANGSR010000375.1 GCA_947456055.1 Chitinophagaceae bacterium | reverse complement strand
GTATAATAATTTACACCACCTATCATCACCAGTGCAAGACTATCACCTGCCTCGTTGATAGCACTAATAATGTCTTCATCTTCAATGAGATATGCCCCTTCTTTTGGACTGATTTCTATGATGGCATCATTTGGGTCAAAACCGTGCATCCTCACCTGTGTTTCAACCGCATATTGGTCTGATGGGAAGGCGCCTGCCTCCATTAATATTTTATACCGGTTGCCCTTTGGCCTGTAAAACGACAACATCGTCAGGTGCAGGTTTACAGACAGGGTATTCATGGCTACAACCTCGTCCTTTGTTGCACCAACAATTTTCGCCAGCCTTTCATTAAAAAAATGATGGTAGGAAAACCAGGGCATGCTTGCCCTGAAATGGCCTTCAACGCCATACTTGCCCCAATCACGAAGTTCCTTGTTCATCAGGTACTCTACCATTTTGGGTTGCAAACCAAGTGAGTTGCCGCAGAAATACCGCACGTCTTCGCCATTATGCTGGGGCATAATAAAACGTTCGCGGAAGGAATACAGAAAATCTACCTGGTCGCAGGCGATGGCATACTCTAAATTTGGTTCGTAATTGGTTGGCATCCTGAAGCTATTGATTTTGCAAAAGTAAAAAGTAAAACCGACAAATCAGGCCTTAATATTTGGTCTATTCTTAAGCTTAATCTAATTTTCATTTGGTTCATTTAAGCCATTTTCGCCTACCAGAATGCCATATTTACCGACAATTTAACGCAGATTGCCTAAGAGTGCTCAAAAGAATAGTGTAATTGGGTGTAACTTTGTTTTAAATATTTAAGCAATGAAAGGATTATATATTGCCCTGGGGGTATTGGTATTACTCGTTTTTATGGGCGGATGCAGCTACAATGGCATGAATGGTGCCAGGCTTGATGTGGACCAAAAATGGGCTGACGTGCAAAGTAGTTACCAGCGTCGTTCTGACCTGATACCTAATCTGGTTGCAACTGTGAAAATGGCTGCTAATTTTGAGACAACTACATTGACACAGGTTATACAGGCAAGGGCTTCAGCTTCTTCAATAAAGTTAGATGCCAAAGACCTTACACCTGAGAAATTGCAACAATTTCAAGCTTCTCAAGGACAGTTAAGCCAGGCCCTTGGTCGATTAATGGTGGTATCAGAACAATATCCAACTTTAAAGGCGACAGAAAATTTCACTAATCTTCAAGTGCAACTAGAAGGCACTGAGAACAGAATTAAATATTCACGTGACCAATATAATGCATCGGTTATGAAATATAATGTAAGTGTTACTAATTTTCCATCGAATATTTTGGCTGGAATGTTTCATTTTAAGGAAAAACCATCATTTCAAGCTGAAAACGCAGCACAATCTGCACCAAAGGTTCAATAAATTTTAAATTTATTCGCTATGTTTTCGTTTTTCAAGAAAAAGGAGATGCTGGATAAGGCCACACAACAGAAAATTGTGGACAGCATTAAGGAGGCTGAAAGCAAAACCAGCGGCGAAATAAGGGTTTTTGTGGAGCATCACTGCTCTTTCGTGAATTCCATGGATAGGGCAAAAGAATTATTTGCCCAACTGTCTATGGAAAAGACCCAGGCCAGGAATGCCATAATAATATATGTAGCTATAACAGATAGGCAGTTTGCCTTGTTTGGCGATACGGCTATCTATGAAAAGGCTGGGGGAGCCCAGTTTTGGGAGAAGGCTGCAGGTAAACTAGTGGGGCACCTGAAGAAAAACGAATTAGCTGAAGGACTGAGCAATTGTATTCATGAGTTGGGAACTGCCCTGGCAACAAATTTCCCATATGACCCTGCAATAAAGAAAAATGAATTGCCTGACGAAATAGTATTTGGGAAATGATGAATCAATTAGGTTATAGGTTGCGACATTTTGGGTTATTCCTTTTGCTATTGCTGGTAGGTTTTACTGGTAGGGCAGATGACAAGATATACCCAGATAAGCCTAGTCCGGCAAGGTTGGTGAATGACTATGCCCATATGCTGAAAGGCGGGGAGCAAGCCCAACTGGAACGCAAATTAGAGGGATTTGCTAATTCATCGTCTACCCAAATAACTGTGGTTACCATTACCAATCTGGGAGGTCATGATGTACAGGAATATTCGGTAGAGGTGTTCAATAGGTGGGGCCTAGGCCAGGAAAGTAAAAATAATGGAGTTTTATTGTTAGTGTCACTGGAAGACCGCAAGGCATGGATTACTGTAGGAAAAGGGCTTGAAGGTGCCCTTACAGATGCAAAAGCAGGACTTATATTCAGGAACGAACTAAAACCTGCATTTAAAGAAGGTAGGTACTTTGATGGTATTTCTGCTTCGTGTGATGCTATTATACAGGTTACCAAGGGTGAATATACCGGAACAGGAGTTCATAAACAGAAAAATGTACCTTTTAAGGCCGTAGTAATTATAATTATTTTTATCATTATAATTCTCAGGGTTTTGAAAGGTGGCGGCGGCCGTGGTGGCGGAGGTTATAATGAACGTGATGGATTTGGCAATCTGGCTACAGGTATGTTATTAGGCAGTATGCTTGGGGGTGGTAGTCGAAGCGGCGGAGGCTGGGGAGGTGGTGATAGTGGTGGTTTCGGCGGATTTGGTGGAGGTAGTTCAGGTGGTGGTGGTGCAGGTGGTAGTTGGTAATGATTTTATGAATATATATTTTGATGTCCCATGCTTGGAGAAGTGTGGGACATTTTATTTGGCTAATCAATGTTAGTAGTACTAGTTCTAAATAAATATGCTCAAATTACTAACATTAATCCTAATAAGTACGCCTACTAACTCAAGTAGCTTTTATGTTAATTGACGATTAGACCAGATTCAATCTGTACAAGAAATAGAGAAATTTCGTATTTTTGCACCAAATTTTAAGATGATAAAATTTATGAATATAAAGTCTGGTTTTCTACTCCTCATCACTCTATTATTTACATTAAGTACATCTGCTTTGGGGCCTATTACAGGTAGGCTCTCGATTTGTGAGGGTGATGCTACGGTATTAAGTGATTCTACCCCAGGTGGAACATGGTCGAGTAGTAATATTATTGTTACTATTGGTTCTTCAACTGGTATGGTTACATCCCTACTTTCTGGTACTTCAACTATTACCTATACGGTAGGTAGTAGTTATGTAACTGCTACAATGATAGTCAATAGTGTGTCCTCCTCTTATGCAATCACTGGTGGAGGTAGTATTTGTGTAGGTGGCAGTGGTGTGCCAATAGGGACAACGGGCTCAGATTATGGTATTGATTATCAACTTTATGATGCGGCAAGTTCTGTGAGTAGTATTATCCATGGCAATGGCAGTCCACTAAGTTTTGGCACTTACACAGCTGCTGGTTCGTACAATGTTCATATTACTGATACAATCACCAGGTGCACAAACCACTTGTATGGCCATGCCACAGTCACTGTAAATCCATTACCTACCAGATACACCTTATCTTTTGTAGGCGGAAGTGGAGCTATTTGTGCAGGTAGTCCGGGTCTTGATCTTGTCTTGAGCGGTTCACAAACATCTGCATCTTATCAATTGTACTTAGGCTCAACACCCATTGGTTCACCTATATATGGCACAGGTAGTACATTGGATTTTGGCTTACAATCGGCTGCAGGAACCTACCGTGTGGTAGCCTCGGGGATTTCTACACTTTGTACCGACACAATGTCAGGAACCCCATCTATTACCCTTTTGGCTTCCCCGGGGCCTATTACAGGGGCTTCATCGGTTTGTGCGGGTGCTACAGCAAGTCTAAGTAATTCCATAACAGGTGGTACATGGGCAAGTGCCAATACTTCAATTGCTACAGTGGGGTCTTCAAGCGGGGTAGTGTTGGGTTTGGTATCAGGTACATCTACTATCAGCTATAGATTGTCATCAGGGTGTTACCGTACTATTAGTATTGCTGTGGTGAATCTTGTTCCTCCAATCAGTGGCAGTACCCGATTATGTGTTGGTACAACCTCAACACTAACAGACGGAGGTGGTACCTGGACAAGTAGCAATCCGGCTGTTGCCACTATTGGTTCAACCTCCGGAGTTGTTAGTCCATTATCAGCAGGCACTTCCAGAATTACCTTTACTTCAAGCGGATCATGTGGCGTAGCTTCAACAATAGTAACAGTAAACCCAATACCTACAGTCTATGCTTTACATTTTACTGGTGGTAGAGATACTGTATGTGCATCGGCTGGAGCCCATTTAACCTTAAGTGGATCTCAATTATCAAAATTATACACCATTTACTCGGGAGCTGTAACAATCGCTAATGCTTATGGTACAGGATCCGCAATCGATTTTGGTACCATAACAGCAGAAGGAACATTTACTGCAGTGGCTTATGATACTGTTAGTGGATGTAGCCAGAATATGAGCGGTATATTATGTACACTTCCCTCGCCTGGAACAATATTTGGTATCACCACAATTTGTGTTGGTTCTACGTCAACTTTAACTAATGCAGCAACTACAGGTTTATGGAGTAGTAGTAATACAGCAATTGCTAATATTGGATCTACAAGTGGAATAGTTACGGGAGTTGCAGCTGGTACCGCTATTATTACTTATAGGATAGGTACTTGTTACCGGACTACAACTGTAAATGTTATTTCTCTATGCACTGGTACACCAGTGGGAGGGGTAGCTTCTGTTGTTTCTGCTACTGTATGTCCGGGGGAAAGTGATTCTTTATATGCTTCGGGATATTCTTCTACCTGTGGCATAGTATTACAATGGCAATCTTCTACTGACGGAACTACCTGGACTAATATATCCGGATATACACGAAGAAATTGTTTGATAAACCCAGCTCTATCTAGTTTTTATAGAGATCGGAAGAG
>CANGSR010000374.1 GCA_947456055.1 Chitinophagaceae bacterium | reverse complement strand
TCATCATCTTCCAGGTGTTTGGCAAAGGTATTGGTAGCCATCAGCTTGCCCAGCAATTCCATATCCCCTTGTTCATAGTCAAAGCACCTGTGTTCTTTCAGCCCCTTAAGGTAAGGCGACAATTCACTGCCCAGGTTGAATAATTTTATACGGCCCCCTGTTGTCATTTTATCTGCAATCTTTTTTGCAAAATCACTTCCATTCAGGTCAGCCAGGTTGGGCGATACTTTACTGCATTTGGTGATGATAATAGAGGATTGTGCATCAGCAACCTCATTGAGCGGGAACATACTAAACCGCTGATTCAATAAATTAGTAATTATCTTTTGGTGGATAACATTTTCATCCAGCGGTATCAACCCATCGCTATAAGCATATACCTTGTGCGATTTCACCAGATTATATACCTCAGTAAGCTCATTTTCGGTCCAACTATTATTGATATCCAGGTACACTTTTTTTATCGGTTGCTCTTCCCTTTGCTTATTGTATAATTCAGCTGTATAGGTATAGCCACCAAAATTAAATCCATCAGGTTTCAGTCCCGGGTCATTAAATTCCAGCCTGAATTCCTGCTCATATTTGCCCTCTTTTATAAACCTGTGCGCCGCATTCTGGTTAAAATCCGTTGGCATGGTATATCCGGGTGGCATGTTCGACCATTCCACCTGACGGGTTTCGCTGGCATCAGCCAATCCCGGTCCTTCGAACCAAATATTCTCATAGGCTAGTGTTTTACCCTTTACACCCAGTGGGGCAGTAATACCAATCTTAAAAATCCTGTTCTCATTTTCCATCACCGGGAACACCCTCACGCTCACCGTATTTCCCTCCTGCCAGTGCACCAGCGATGGGTCATGGTTTTCGTAACCCACTATCCGCTTGTAGGCACTATCTGCTTTATGTTTTGATGTGAGGATACCTTTTTCCTCTTTGCCATTTATCCATAAGGATAGTGAAGTAACCACACCTCCCTCAGGCAGGTGGAAAGTATATATGGCTTCACCACGGTTCCACCATCTACCCCGGTTGCCATTATTGTTAACGGTGATTGTTTTTTCGGTATAAGCAATCCTCTGTTCGGGCCAGATTTTAATATTGGAGATGATATTTGTTGTGTGCAGATTTTCACCACTCCATAGCCTGTCCTGGGTATGATGGCGGGATAGATACATAGATTCCAGGATCTTTATTCTTTCATCTTCACCCAGCGTAGGTGGAGGCGAAAAAATAGCCGACATCATTATTAGCGGGTCATGCTGCCTTACCTCTTCCAGGTTTTTATGTGGCATCCCCCAGTCGAGGTCGAAAATATTATTGGTAGGCATCGTATAGATAAGGTTACCTTTCAGGTATTTTTCGGTCATCGAGTTATCATCAAGGTTTTGGGCTATCTTGATCCATGCAGGAAGGTCGGTATTATCGGCATAGAGGGTTTTGTTGTAGTTGCGTTTTACAATGTGGTTTACATTGTCCCATCTAAGGATGAATATTGTACTGAAAAACACAGATATTGCAATACCTGCAAAGAAATATCGGGTATACATCTTGTTCTGTCTGTGCAAGTTTATCATGCGCCTAATGGTAAAGACTATAAATGCTGCCGGTACGAAACTATGCAGGGAGAAACCCAAAACAAAAAAGGCAAAGGCGCTTATAGGGTAGGTAGGTACCAGGTAACAGGCCAGGTAGATGAACAGCATAAAGGCCCCGCCCAATAGTAAGCTTATTCCTTTTCTCACCCCGTAAGGCAGTTTGTCGAAATAGGGTAGGAGTAAATAGGCCAGGGAATAGATGACCAGTAGTACAACCATCCATTGGGTTGAGTCTTCGAATATTGCAATGTTCTTATTGAGTGAATAGGCACTTATTAATAATAGCACCAGTAGGATAGGGGTGTTTTTTTTCGCCTTTGTGCCCCACCACAATGCCAAATAGGTAAGGGCAATACAATAGTTCAATACGAAGGCCCCCATTGCAGCGTCTGATTTGGTTAGGACGGGGAGGCAAAAGATAATTGCCGATGTAATTACCAGGTAAATTCCGACAATACTTAGCTTGTCAGCCGCCGGTTGAGTGGTTTCTGTCATGTTATTTAAATTAAATGGTTCGGGTAAAAATTTGTGTATGTGCCCTCTTTAACGAGATGTGATATATTTTATTGTTGCGAATTTGAGTACAATATTTCCTTGCTTAGTCCGTTGGTTGCTTCTTCTTTTGCCGAATGTTTTGCTTTAATTCTACTATTTCTTAATTCCAAAACAAAGCTATGAAAAGTACTTTGAATTACAAAGCAATTTTTCAGTAAAAGAATATTTTAACAGATTTTGGCAGTTGAAGGGTGATTGCAGATATAAATTGAGCTGAAACTTAAAAACCCGAAGGGTTGATATGATTATAGAATTCAGCCAACGAAATTTTCAGAACCCTGAAGGGGTGATATTATTTCATGCCTGACAAGTATATAATGTCACCCCTTCAGGGTTCATCTCCATGTTTTATTCCTATTCTACAATAATATCAACCCTTCGGGTTTTTAAAATAGACCAAATCAATTGACATATTCTAGCTAAGACTATGAATTATTAGGCCAATAAGCGGTGTTTTTTTTATAATTTTAGTCTATGACAAAATACATTCTCGTCTCCCTTCTCTTAATATCTGGGCTAATCACCAACGCACAGCGTTATATCTTCTCACTGCACGGCAAGATAGTAGAAGACCAGGGCCGCAATGCCTTCGACTCGGTACATGGCTATGGGGGATATGATTATGAAGCTATTATAGCGGCCTTTAAAAAGGAGAAATTCATAGTGATAACCGAATACCGCAAACCAAATACCAATGTGAAGGATTATGCCCATAAGGTAGCCGGCCAAATAGATAGCCTCCTGAAAACCGGGGTAAACGCATCGGCAATATCAGTGATAGGAGCCTCCAAAGGGGCATTGATAGCAATACTCACCTCATCTTACCTCAAGAATCCTAACGTGAATTTTGTGTTTATGAGTGCCTGCAATGATTACCTGTTGGAAGATAAGGAAATCAATTTCTGTGGTAATATTCTCTCCATTTACGAAAAGAGCGACTTGGGCTGCCAGACCTGCGAAAAGATAAAAAGAAAATCAACCCTTGAAATGCCCCATTACAAGGAAATAGAACTCAATACCGGCCTGAAACACGGCTACATTTACAAACCCCATCCCGAATGGGTGGTGCCGGCTCTGAAATGGGCTGGTGGGAAGTATGATTAGTTTGGAGTAGAAAGTAGATAGACGTTCGTTGGGAGGTTTTTAGTGGAAAGTTACAAGTGGTAAGTATGAAAATGCCTTATGTACTTAGGTAGACTATATCCTCTACTAGCTTTTGGATAATTATATCTTTGGTATGATTATTGATATAATAATTTATATTTAACAAGCACTTCAAGGAACTCCTACAACACAAAGGTTATAGTTATTAAGCATTTTAATCTTTAGTGTTCATCAAAGATTTACATAGACTTAGAATTTTGTTGAAGTTAATACTTGAATTTAGGTAAAGAAGATTTGAAGCGGAAATTGAGGTAAATATGTTATACGTAAAAACAGATATGAAATACTTTTTAATTATTGTCTGCTTTTTCATTTTTGCAAGTTTGGGCTGTAGTAAAAAATATAGGGATGTTCCCGTTGATGCAAAGCTGAAATCTGCATTTTATTTTAAGGTTGGCACAAGTTGGGTATATAAGGATTCAATAAGTGGATTCGTAGATAGTTTTTATGTTACAGAAAGCCATGATGATTTTTTTTCAACAACTGATGGTTCGAACTTGTCAATTGAAAACATTGCAATTAGGGTTATAGAAGTAAATATCTTTCCTTTACCTATTATTTCTGATACACATACCTGGATTTTTAATTATGTACAGAATGTGATATCATTACAATATGCTGAACCGAAAATTTATAGTGGTACAGTTGATTTTACACCATTTGTGAATTTTCCTTATAAAAATCCTATAGAGGCTGTTGGGCTCACTTCTCCTTATATTGTTAATTGTAGCCTTGATAATACATACGATACAATGGTAATAAATGGCAACCCATATTATAAAGTTGCTAAAGTGCACCAATTTGCCAATATATTGCATAATGGATATCTTACAAATACCTATAAATTTGATGATGTATTTTGGATTGCACCTAATATAGGTTTAGTAAAAATTGCACTCAACCATAGTGATGTGAATTACTACAGAATATGGGAGTTAATTAGATGTAAAATTGTAATATAGAGTATTTATTTCTGACGATTGGTGGCTTCTTCTGTAATATTATTTTTAAGACTCCAGTAACTTATTTGCAAACATTAGGAAGTCAAGATAATTTACCGGCTTTTGCATAATTATGCCTTTGGTACGATTATTGATATAATTATTTTATTATGCGCAAATCAAACTACTTAGGGTTTTTGTTTTTGCTTACTTTAATGGTTTTGAGTTCTTGTAAAAAGAAGGTTAACTACCATTATGTAAATGGTCAGCTATTATCTGCTTTTAATTTCAAACCAGGTACTTATTGGATTTATATTGACTCAGTGACAGGAAGGGAAGATAGTTTTGTAGTGACAAATTATGGAGATAATTATAAGAATCTAACAGGAATTGAAAATACTTATAATGAGTGTATTGGTATTCAAATACTTGCCTATAATATAGGTATTTTACCTAATGTTTATGATGGTATTAGTATTGAATATACCTATATGAATAATGAATTTCAACTGGTCTATTTTGATGCTAACGCTAAATCAGGACTAGTATGGTCACCTTTGTTTAACTTTCCATATCAGAGTGTTATCGAATCATCTTCCTTTTGACCATATT
>CANGSR010000373.1 GCA_947456055.1 Chitinophagaceae bacterium | reverse complement strand
GCAAAGTTATCAGAGAGGTAATAGAGGAGGTGGAATCTATTTTAAGCTCACATAAAAAATAATATTATTTATAGGTTTTCTGGAAAGAAGATAGAATAGGCTTTTTCTATAAACCCACTTCCATATTGGGGAATATTGAAAGGGGTATATAACAGAATGATACAATCTGCTTTTAAAAGTTCAGACATCCAGTCTATGTCTTTTACAATAGGCGCATTTGGCTCTCCATAAGCATGCATGGGGTTGCAAACTGTCCGGAAATAGAACCAGATATCCCACTTCTCATTAATGTTGTCTAAAATACCGGAATAATACCACTGGCATAGGAAACTGTCTCCTATATAAATTACTTTGTTTTTGTGTGCTTTTTCCTCATGTGGGAATACCATTTGTGGGTATGCAAAGTTTTCTACACAGGCAGGTACAATTAAATTAAGTGCATTACTAAGATCATTATCGGTATACCGGGGATTGATATCATGATCAACTTTATTCCATGTAAAGTGTTGTAAAGGTTCTTTTCTGATATTTTCAAGGTACTTGACTAAACTATCAGCGGCAAGTGCAGCTCCATACATTGACCAATGAATTCCCTGACGTGGATAAAGGATTTCGGGTGAAGAGTTTTTGATTTTACTAAACCAGGAATTGAAATCAATCATATTGATACCCAATGAATCAGCAATTTTGGTATAATCAGCAATATTTGTTGGTCCCCTGAAAAGATTAATTCTATTATCGGGTAGATTTTCAGGATAAAAAAAACCTTTATTAGGTGCATGAATCATTACAAGGGTTTTGCCCAGTTTTTGTAAGGTGTCCTGGAGTTTCCTGAATTTTAAAGCTTGTTTCAATATGCTATCATGACCAATATAATCATTACCCTGATAGGCATCGATATATGCACCATCCCATAAGGTGGCGTTGCGCCCCAAAATGCCATAGAAAAAATGTAGCTTACTAAATAGTGTATAGTCTATCTGGTTATTTATTCTTATAAAATCGGGCCTGAAACCAACCTGGTCATTTAATGACTTTGTTTTGGCCTCCTGGAATTTGCCCTCCCACCAATCCTCAAAAGAAAATTTGGGTTCCTCGGTAAGTACAAACGCCCCTGATAACTTTAAGGTATGTATAAAATTGGTGCTTTGTTCGGCCATTGGACCAAGTAACACAACCATCAATAATACAAACAATCCTTTTTTGATGTGCTCTTTCATAGATTGGTATACTTATTTAATGGTGTGATGAAGTAATTGCGAGCAATATTAAGAAGACCCATTGAGGGGTTGCAATTGAGATTTTTTGGATAAAAATGTAACTGTTTCAGTTTTGAGCTCATATTAAAGGTTTTGGGTTAATTATTTTTGAGGATAGAAATAGTCATATGATTGCTCAATAAAACCATCGCCCAAATGGGGTAGGTTGAATGCGGTATATAATAATACTATGCAATCGGACTTCAATATTTCAACTTTCCAGTTTATTTCTTTTATCTTTTTAGCATTATTATCTCCAAAGGTATTTTGATTATTGCAAATTGACTTAAAATAGTACCATATATTCCATTCTCTGTATATGTTGTTCATTATACCAAGATATACAAACTGGCCAAGGAAACTATCACCTATAAAGATTATTTTAGGTTTATGGGCAGAATCACTTTTGGGGTATATAATTTGTGGATAGGCCATATTTTCTACACAAATTGGTGAAATTAGATTTAAGCCAGCTCCTAAATCATCATCACCATATCTGGGGGTGGTACTATGGTCAATAGTATGCCATGCTATATGCTGCATTGGCTCATCTCTGATATGTTCAAAATATTTGATTAGACTGTCAGCACCTAATGCTGCACCGAATATTGACCAATGTATGCCCTGACGGGTATATAAGATTTCTTTTGAAGTTTTTTTGAGTTTCATAAACCAGGCATTAAAGTCAATCTGGTTAATGCCTATTGAGTCGGCTATTTTGGTATAAGTTTCTAAATTGTTAGGGTACCGTTTCTTATTAGTCCGCTTTTCGGGTAGGTATTCAGGATAGAAGAATGCTTTATTGGGTGCATGAACTAAAACCAGGGTTTTTCCCAATTTTTGAAGGGTATCTTGTATTTTTTTAAGTTTATAGGCTTTCCTGAGTATTGAATCATGGCCAAGAAATACATAACCCATATAGGCATCGATATAGGCATCATCCCACAGGGTTTTATTCTTGCCCAGGATTCCATAGGAGGTATGTATTTTATTAAATAGGGTGTAATCTATCTGGTTATTAATTCTAATAAAATCTGGTCTGAAGCCTACCTGGTCATTTAATGATTTGGATTTATCTTTTTGGAATTTACCCTCCCACCAATCCTCAAATGAAAATTCAGGTTCGCTTGCAATTACAAAAGATCCAGGCAACTTTAGGGTATGGATAAAATTGGTGCATTGTTCGGCTATTGGGGCAATCAAAACCAACAACATTAGCACGAACAATCCTTTTTTCATATTTTCCTTCATCTCCTAAAATCTGAAATATATAAAAGGATTAAAGGTGGATATTGTAATTCGTCCTGCACAGATGATGCAAATAATAAGTGTTATGAATGTCATAGTAATATGCAAGCCAAGGGAATTTTCAGTAAAGTATACTTTTTCCTGAATTTTACGACCAAGGTTGGGTAGGGTAAAGAAGGCGAAAAATATGGCTAAGGCAAGGAATGTATAATATTCGGAATCAGCAATCCATTTGGCATCACCTATATTCCAGGTGAACATACGGTGCAAGTAGGGTAGTGCAGTACCCAATTGTTCAGACTTGAAGAATACCCAACCCACCAGCACCACCAGGAAGGTGTATATAAATGAAGCCTTTCCCAATTTAGACAGCCACTTGCCCAGGAAAAGCCTTTCGATTACAAGGAAGAACCCATGGTAGGCACCCCAAAAAATAAAGCCCCAGGCGGCCCCGTGCCATAAACCCGATGCGAGGAATACCAACCATAGATTGAAATAAAGACGTAATTTATTATTCACCCTGTTGCCACCCAAGGGGATATAAAGGTATTCCCGCATCCAGGCACCAAGTGTCATGTGCCAACGCCGCCAGAAATCGGTAATGGAAACAGCAGTATAGGGGTTATTGAAGTTTTCGGGAAAACGGAAACCCATCATTAGGCCCAGCCCAATGGCCATATCTGAATAGCCCGAAAAATCGAAATAGATTTGAAAGGTATAGCTGAGTGCGCCGAACCATGCAGTGGAGGTAGTAAGGTCGGCATTTTGGATGGAAAAGATATGGTCGGCAGCCGCTCCCATCACATTTGCAATCAATACTTTTTTGCCCAGGCCTAAAAAGAAGCGGTATATTCCCCTTAACCTGTTGTCGGTGGTTTCAAAATCAGTGTGGTCGTAAATCTGACCGGCAAAATCGTGGTAACGGATGATTGGCCCAGCAATGAGTTTTGGGAAAAGAATGATGTAAAGCTGGTAATCCCAGAAATTGCGCAGTGGCTTGTGTACTTTTCGGTATACGTCTACTACATAGGTAAGCGTTTCGAAAGTATAGAAGGAAATGCCTATTGGAAGGGCTAATTTAGTCCAAAGCATAGGTTTTACCCCTATTTGGCCAAGAGCCAAATTGAGGTTCTCAATGAAGAAATTACTGTATTTGAAATAAAAGAGTAGTCCCAGATTGATGGATAAGGAAATGCCTAACAATAATTTGCGCTCTTTGTTTATTTCGGTTTCCGACATCCACCTTACAATATAGAAGTCGACGGCAGTGGTACCCAGTATTACAAAAATAAAGCGAGGGGCACCCCAGGCGTAAAACAGGATACTACCCGCTAATATAAGTGCATTTTTATACCTCTTATCTGCTATGAAATAGAAGATGAAAAATATTGGGATGAAATAAAAGATAAAAATAATGCTACTGAATACCATTTTAGGGCATTTTTTTAGGAAAGGTAATTTTGCTATAAATATATTGGTTTGCGGCCAATTATTTGCAATGAATGAATGCTTTAAGAATAATGTATTTATGTAGGTTATTAAAATTGGTTTTAAGATGGGGTTGGGAAATTACAGTAAAGAAGCTTTAGGTATGATTTTAATCATAAAAAGAAATTTATTTTACTGTATATCAATAGATTAGGATGCTTCTAAAGTAATGTGGTGGTTAGGATGCCTGTGATGGTTTTGGAAAATCTTATCTTTGCCGCACTTTGATAGAATAGTATAGCTCTTTAGTCATGAGAAGAACAGTGAAGTATTACCGCCTGATGTGGTTTAAGCACGACCTTTCATCAGGATTAGCAGTTTTTTTTGTTGCCCTCCCTCTTTGCCTTGGTATAGCATTAGCATCGGGTGCGCCACTTTATACGGGCATTATTTCAGGCATAGTAGGCGGTTTGGTAGTAGGATTAGCAAGTGGTAGCCACCTAGCAGTATCAGGCCCAGCGGCGGGTCTTACCACCATTGTTGCAGCTTCTATTGTCTCTCTGGGTGATTATAGGGTTTTTCTTTTAGCGGTTATTATAGGCGGATTATTCCAGGTGGTATTAGGATTGTTGAAATTGGGAACTATTGCCAATTATTTCCCCTCATCGGTTATTAAGGGTATGCTGGTGGCAATAGGTATAATTCTTGTTTCTAAACAAATACCCCTGGCCTTTGGTTACGACCAGCCCGATTTTTGGACCAGTGGCTTTCTACATTTGTTTTCGAGTGCCAATTTGTTAGGTAATATCACTACCATTAATCAGCATATCACCCGAAAGGCAATCATTATCTCACTAGCCTCCCTATTTATTCTCCTACTTTTCCAGCGTCCGTTTGCCAAAAAATGGAATGTTGTACCTGCCCCCTTGGTTGTAGTACTTGTTGGTATCATT
>CANGSR010000372.1 GCA_947456055.1 Chitinophagaceae bacterium | reverse complement strand
CCTGCTCCATGAAAATCTGGGTCAGTTTTTCAGTCATCAATCCAATCCACCGGGCACGTATGTATTGCACCTTTTGGTTGTCGTCTACAATATTGGCTAGTTTTTGTTCTATATATGGCCTGGTTTTATAGTACTCGGTTTCAGTATCAAAAAATGGAAGAAACATTTCCATGAACTTTTCAATGGATAATATCCCCAGCCTATGAGCATCTTCAAGATCTATTACCCGGTAACAAATATCATCGGCCGCCTCAGTAAGGTATACAAATGGGTGGCGTGCATAAACATGGCTAAATCCTTCCTTTTCGGGAATATTCATAGCCTCAGCGATCTTCTTATAAGTTTCTGCCTCACTATCAAAAAAGCCCGATTTTTTGGTGGATATCAATCCGCAATCCTTATTAAACCCTGATAAGGAGCTACAAGGGTATTTTACCAATGATGCCAATGTGGTATAAGTAAGCCTGTAGCCACCGGGCTCAGGTTCATTGTAATTGTGGGTCAATACCCTAAATGCATTTGAGTTTCCCTCAAAATAGGTGAAATCCCTCAATTGGTTGGGGCTTAAAGCTTCAGTAATTATTTTCTTTGTATCGCCCTCCATTCCTTCAAAAAATGCCCTTATCGCATCCTCACCCGAATGCCCAAAAGGGGGATTGCCAATATCATGGGCAAGGCAGGAAGCTGCAATTACCGATGCTAGTTCATGTCGGTAAAATTCAATAAATTCATTGCTTTCATTAGGGTATTTTTCAGCTAGTTGCTCACCTACAGCCTTACCCAGGGAGCGCCCTACCGATGCCACCTCAAGACTATGCGTAAGCCTGTTGTGTACGAATATGGAACCGGGGAGCGGAAATACCTGAGTCTTATTTTGCAGCCTGCGGAAGGCAGATGAAAAGATGATGCGGTCATAATCTTTGATAAAAGAATTACGCACAGGGTCAGCAGTGCGATTTGCGTTTTCTTTTCCACCCGTGCGCTGTGTAGTAAATAAGGAAGCCCAATTCATGGTGTAAATATACAGGGCTTTAGGTGCAAATATTCATTTGACAGAGGCTTTTAGATGACCAAAATCAGCGTTATGATAGTGAGTCATATTTATACTGAAATATTACCTTTACATATTGCTGATATTATAAACATTCAATCTTATGAAAACTCTCCTTTCTATTCTGGTGTTTTGCACCCTTGGCATTCATTGCTTTTCACAGGATACCGCCAAATCACGAAGCCCCTTCGATATTGTGCATCATTCCATAGGAATAAGTGGTGGGTTTAATAATCCAACAGGGTTCATAGGCATAGATTATGAGAAATTGATTATCCCAAGCTTATCAATCAATACTGGAATAGGCATTGGTACCTGGAGAATGAAAATACCCCTTTATGTAAAATACTATTTCCAGACCTACAAACACGGCTGGACCCTGGCTTCGGGTTTCACTTATTGTAGGGGAGGTGATAAAATAGCATTTGTAAATGAGGTAAAGCCAAAAGCCCACCACACCTATACCTATGTCGATTTGTCGCCAATGGTCAATTACTTTGCAGGAGTATATCATTACCGCAGGATAGGCCGCAGAAACCATAGGGCATTTTTTATGGCCGGATATTCAATACAGCTCACAACAGTACAGTATAAACCCCAACCCGGTTATACCATATTGGACAACACAAGTAAGAATATCAAATTCTCTGCACCGGGCGGTTTTATGCTGGGTACCGGACTTTCTTTTGGCGATCATAAATGGAAAAAACAATACCGTTCATCATCCTCTTCCCGCTAGCATTATAAATGCTAGTATGGGGAATGCACTTTGGGCAGCCGTATACAGGCTTACTGCAAGTGAAATAGTGGCATAAAAGATCACAATCTGCATTAGGCCAATGAGCAAACCCGCCAGAGCCATTCGCTTTTTGCGGCGGTGAACCATACCTATCCACCCCAGCGGAACCGCCAATATTGATGATAATACCCATACCCCGGCAATATTCCCCACAACCGGATTAGCCAAAAAGCAAAGTGTGAGTATAAAAGCCGCAATGGATATGAGACCCATATACAATGATAATCGGCCAAATATCCCACTACGCTCCTTTCTTATTCTTTTGGGGTCTCTTATTTTTTTGGCATCCCTTTCTGCTTTCTCATCCTTAAGTGTTTTTGCCTTATCCTCATATGCCTTATCCAGTTTTTTAAAAAGCCCGAATTGCCTCAATACACCCGGTGAATCGGCAGGTGCATTTTGGCAATTATTGCTCATCAGTCCTGTATTTGTATGCTTAATTATATAGGCAGCATCAGCCTGCTTTATTGCACCAAATAGTAGGAATAGCGTAATCAGGATATATTTTAAACTATAGTTTTTCAGTGATTGGAGCATGTATACCATCTTTTGCACGTACAAGGTAGGAAATAATATTATTGGAAGTGTTGACAATATTGTTGCCTATTGAAGCAAAGCGTCATTAGTGCTTTGTAGATTTGGCGACCATAAATGGAAAATACAATACAGGCCATTAACCTCTACCCATTAGCATACATAATAACTGTATAGGAAAACATAGGGCTACTATAAGCAGACTCAGCGGCAATGAAATTGCAACATAAAAGATACCAATTTGTACCAAGCCCATAAGCAAACCAGCAATGGCCATTCGTTTTTTGCGACGGTGCATCAAGCCTATACACCCCAATGGTACAGCCAGGATTGAAGATAATAACCATACCTTTACAAAATACCCTATAATTGGACCGGATAAAAAGAATGGGAGTATAAAGGCCAAAATAGATATCAGACCCATGTAATATGATAAGCGGCCAAATATCCCACTACGTAATTTTCCTCTGGTCTTAGGGTCTCTTATTTTTTTTGCATCACTTGCTGCTTTATCATCCTTAAGTGTATTAGCTTTTTCCTCATTCGCCTTATCAAGCTTTTTAAATAGGCCAAAATGCTTCAATACGCCTGGAGAATCCGCAGTTGCATTTTGGTAATTATTGCTTACCAACCCGGTATTTGTACTCTTAATGATATAGGCAGCATCAGCCTGACTTACAGCACCAAATAGTAGAAAAAGAGTAATCAGGATATATTTTAAACCATAGTTTTTCAGTGATTGGAACATGTATGGATTTTTTTTTTTTGGAAGTACAAGGTAGGAAATAATATGATAAATGATGTTGGCATTAAAAACCTACGTATAAATTGTACAATCACTTTTTATTGGAATCACGAGATTTTTCTTTGTTTCGTTTCTCCTTGCCTTTTAACAATGAATTGATATTTGCCGAAATGTTTAAGTTGATCATCCCTTTGTATCCATAGCCAAATTCCCATCCATAAGTGATAATATTCCCAAACTTAAATCCAAATGGAGATATCTGAAAAGTTGGGCTCCAGGGTATATCCCAAAGAGGATCACTTTGCCAGGGACTTCTACCATTATAAAAATTATAGTTCCTGCTTGCATTGTTGATACATAATCCAATCAATGCATAGGAATAAAAGTTTTTGCGGTTTTTATAAATTATGGTGATTTCCGGGGCAAATGTATAATGGTATTCATTGTACCTATAATTATCATTACCTGACCTTACAGCCCAATCATTATTTGTTTCACCTCTTATAGCCTGATAGCCTAGTGAAAAACCAATTGCAGTTTTGCGACTTATAAAATATTTATAACTGCCAATAAATGACGCTGTAGCACCATCATAAAGCTCCATTTCCTTATCGCCGCCTAAGCCGATAATACTATTTCCAAATTGATATAAGGATAACCAACCTAAATTTACCTCTAATACTTTGTCACCCTTTTTGATTTGAGCTTTAAGGGAACACGGTATCCAAAGAATTGGGGTGAAAAATACCAGGAGGCAGATAAATGATTTCATAGGAGTAAAGTATAGTAATAATAGCTTTATTTGTTAGAAGCCTTTAGTGGCAATTTATCCATTGATTTGATAGGTTGTTTTCTAATTCTTGCCAGCTTAAATGTAAAACCACCACAAATAAGTCCTTTATAACCGATACCAAATTCAAGGAATGGAGCAAAATTATCCCCAAATTTGAAGCCTATTGGTGTTATCTGGCCCGTAGGGTAAATCTGAGATTTCCAGGTTATATTAGTATATCTAAAATTCTGTAGCTGCTCATAGTCTCTATACACATAAGTAACACCTGCTCCTATTAATAGATAAAATTGAGTGTTTTTCCATGAATCTATGATGAAAGTGGCATCTGTAGTGACTGTATAATAGTGTTCGGTAAACCTATAATATCCGGCACTTGCACCCATATAGTTGGCGAAATAATCATTTGAATAGCCATATATTTCTTGGTAACAGGCAGTAAGGCCAAGACCCAATTTGGGTTTTAACAGATATTTCATGGTAAAAGAAATGGCTGGGATTGAACTTTCATAGTATTCTGGTATTCGACCACCGCTTAAATTAATGATACCATCTGCAAATTGATAGTAGGTTAGCAAGCCTATATTTGCCTGCCCGTACAAATCGCCTTTCTTATATTGGGCACCAGCTTTATTGGGAATATAAATTGTACAGGAAGTGAAAAGTAACAGGAAGAAAAGTGTTTTCATAGACATAAAATATGCTAAACAATAGCAATAACTATGCCATATTAGTAGCAATATTAAATTCTATAAAACTAAATTTTCTACCAGTAGAAACTACAAAAACCGCTTCCTGAATGGGGCCAGCATTTCCTCATCATTGCTAAAAACGGCAAACACTACCTTTTTGAATTTGCCGGCATATTTCCCCTTTAGTGCATGATGGAAAATCTCTGCTACATCCTCCGGTTCATTCTGGAAAACCCCACAGCCCCATGCACCCAATACCAGGGTATTGTGCTTATAATG